>CAZEQA010000026.1:0-13631 GCA_964514265.1 uncultured Planctomycetia bacterium
ATTGCTACCAGACACACCAAAAGTCTCCAGAGAAAAAACGGTGGAGGATTTATGGTAAACATCAGGATTGATGGAGCAATTACAAAAGAAACTAAATCTGCCAGGGAATCAAATTGCTTGCCAAACTCTGAAAAGCCGTTACTCATCCGGGCAATCTTTCCATCGGCAATATCAAAAATAAGAGAAAAAAAGATAATCCAGGCCGCCGGGACATATTTACCCATCACCGAAAGAAATATGGAGATTGCCCCAAAAAGAAGATTTGCCGCAGTAATCACATTTGCCATATACCTTGCACTCTCCATTTATGCAACCTCCTATAATATGTTTGGCTTAATTAAATCCGAAGCACGAAATACGAAATTCGAAACAAATCCGAAATCAAAATGTTCAAATAACCAAAACATTATCTGTATTTGTTTGGGGCATTGGAATTTTGAAAATTTGAACATTGTTTCGGATTTCGATATTCGATATTCGGGTCTACCATTTCATTTTACCGCATTACTTCTTTTCTCTCAAACACAGAATACAGAGTGGGAATAAAAACCAGGGTAATTAAAGTTGACACTGCCAAGCCACCGATTACTACCGTAGCCAGGCAGCGCCATTCCTCGGCGCCTTCACCCTGAAATGTGGCTAAAGGCAAAAGTCCCACCATAGTAGTAATTGCCGTCATTAAAACTGGACGCAGTCTCGTCTTTCCTGCCTCTTCTACCGCTTCGCTAAGACCTCTTCCCTTTCTTCTTAAATTATTGATATAATCGATAAGCACAATGGCATTATTAACTACGATGCCCGTAAGTAATATTATGCCAATAAACGAATCAACATTCAACCTTAAATTAGTTAAAAGAAGCGACCAGATTACTCCAATCATCGCAAAGGGAATAGAAAAGAGAATCACAAATGGATGTTTAAATGACTCAAATAAGGAAGCCATGACCATATATACAAGGAGTACTCCTAAAATCAAGGCAAGGCTAAGCCAACGGAAGGCCTCTACCTGTTCTTCGCGGGCGCCACTGAATGTATAGGAGAATCCTCCCGGCCGAGGAATCTGTGATAGTCTCTGCTTTGCTTCGCTAACCACACTGCCTAAATCCCTTCCATAGATATTGGCACTAATATAGACAATCCTTTCCTGGCCCTTGCGTTCAATCTTCAACGGCCCTTTCTCTTGCTTGATCCCGGCTATATTAGAAAGGCGTATCTGTTTACCCGAGTTTGAGGTAACAAATAGATTATCTAAATTAAAAAGTTCGCTCCTATCCTCAGGCCTTAATCTGACAAAGATATCATATTCGTCACCGCCCTCGCGGTACTGGGTAGCGGCTTTTCCGTCAATAAAGGTGCGCACTGTGTTGGCTAACTCCGTCACATTAAGCCCTAAACGTGCGCTCTTCTCGCGGTCAATAACAATCTGTAATTCCGGCTTTCCTTCCTTGCGGCTAATCTCTATATCGCCAACTCCCCGGATTTTCTCTAAGTCCCTGGCAATCCGAGCACAATATTTAGCTGCCTCTTCCAGGTCATAGCCTCTTACCTCAATCATTAAAGGCTTGCTCTGTGAGCCAAAAAGCATACCTTCCAAAGGATCTTCGATACTAAACCTCACCTTTGTTCCGGCGAATGAAGACACATGAGGTTTAAGCTCTGCGGCTATTTGTTTGTTACTCCTTCTGCGGAATTTTTTCTGTACCAGTTTAGCCATCATCCAACCGGTATTAGAGCTTTCTTCCCCGCCAATTATACTACCCAAACCACCCACTTCTCCATATCCCCAATTAACTATAGAAGCGCTCAATTCCGGCACCTTCTCATAGACAATATCTTCGATGGCTAACATTACCTTACCGGTTTCGCTAACCCTGGTACCGATGGGACGTTCGATGTCCATACGGACAAACCCGGAATCGACCTCAGGAAAAAACTCCGTGCCCACTAAAGGTATCAAGGCGAGACTGGAAAGTAAAAGTAACACCCCTAAGGTAATTGTGGTCTTGCGATGCTTGAGTGCCCAGCTCAAAATCCGGCTGTATCTTCCTTCGGTTTTTCTAAACCAATTTTCGCTAATCCGGTAAAGGTGCCGGAAAAGTCCAGAGCCATTTTCTCTATTTTGCCCGGGCGATAAAATTTTAGAAGAGAGCATGGGAATAAGGGTTAAGGCAGTAAATAAAGAGGCAAGAAGCGCTAAACAAATCACTGCGGCCATTTGCCGAAAAAGAATCCCGGTTATTCCTTTGACAAAGATAATCGGTAGAAAAATAGCCATGGTGGTCAAAGTAGAGGCAATAACTGCCTTAGCTACCTCCCGGCCTCCCTCAATTGCGGCCTGAGCAGGTGGGCGTTGTAAGCTCTGTCGGTGGCGATGGATGTTCTCAGAAACCACAATCGCCGCATCTACCACCATCCCCAGAGCAATGGCCATACTGCTTAAAGAAATTATATTCAAGGTATAATCAGCCATGTACAAGAGAATAAAAGTAATAATCAAAGAACAGGGAATAGCTGAGACAATAATTAAGGAACTCCAAAGGCGCCTTAAGAAGAAAAGAATAATCAGAACTACTAAAATACCGCCCCAAAACAGCGAGTTTCGTAATGTCTCTATTGACAATTTGATAAATTCAGAAAAGTCGCGAATAACCTTAATTTCCACATCGGCAGGTAAATCCTCTTTCAATTTAGGCAATTCTTTTAACACCCGGTCCACTACTTCTACGGTGTTGGTGCCTGATTGTTTTTGCACAATCAGCATCAACCCTTCTCTCTTGTTCACATGGGCAAACTTTGTCCTCTCGGCAAAGCTATCAGAAACAAAGGCTACGTCTTTAAGGTATACGGGTGTGCTTTGCTCCATTGCGACTACTGTATTCTTGATTTCTTCGATATTCTTAAATTCTTCCGGAACCCTCACTAGATAATCAGTAAAGCCAGCCTTGAGGTGCCCTCCAGGTTGAGTAAGATTCTGAAATCGCAGTACCTGAATAACCTGATCTACGGATAAATGACGTGCCTTTAAACGACTATTATCAACCTCTACCAAAATCTGTCTTTCTAAGCCGCCACGGGTCAAAGCTGCAGCTACCCCGGGTATTCTCTTTAAGGGGTCGGCTATTTTATCCTCAACAATCTTTTTCAAGCGGGGATAACTCTCATCGGCTGTCACGCCCATAATCAGAATTGGCATCATGGAAAAGTCAAATTTAAAGATAATTGGTTCATCCACATCATCGGGAAGCTCTCTTTTAGCCAGGCCTACATAATCACGGACATCATTAGAGGCCTCATCCATATTAGTACCCCAATCAAAGGCCAGATTTATTACGGATGTGCCTTCACGAGAAATAGAGGTAATTTTATCTAAATTAGGGATAGTGCTCAGACGTTCTTCTAGTTTTTCAGTAATGCGTTTTTCTACCTCTTCTGAGCCTGCACCGGAATAAGTAGTAAATACACCTATAGCAGGCATCTCCAGCTCCGGCATCATATCTAACCCTAAACGCGATAGAGAAACTATACCCATAACAATAATGCCGATAAAAATCATAGAAACAGTAACAGGGCGTTTAACTCCAAATTGTGTAAGGTCCATCTTTTACTTTACCTCTTCAACTATTTGAATTGTATCGCCGTCTTTTAAATCCATGGAACCCATTACTATTACCTTTTCTCCTGCTTTTAGTCCATTTAAAACCTGAAACTTCCCGTCAGAGCTCAGGCCCAATTTTACCTCTCTTTTATATGCCTGATTAGCTTTAACCACAAAAACATATCTCTGGCTGTCTTGAACAATAACTCCCTCGCGCATAATAACTAAAGTATCTTTATGCTCGCCTATCTTCATTTTAATCCGGGCAAACATTCCAGGGTTCAACTGGTGTTGAGCATTATCAATGCCTATCCAGGCCGGCGCTGTACGCGTGGCCAAATCTACTACGGGGCTTACCTTTTGCACCTGGCCCACAAAGAGCTTGCCTGGATAGGCATCTACCTCCACCTCTGCTGCCAGAGCTTTCGTCACCTTAGGCAAATCCTTTTCCGTAACATCTATTTTAACCAGAATCTCGTCAATATTTACTACCAGAGCTATTGGCGTAGATAAGGTAATAGCAGCACCCTTATCCAGGTAAGCCCTGCCTACTATGCCTTCAATAGGAGAGTCAACCGGAGCCAGCTCAAACTCATAACCAATCTCATCGCGATCGACTAAAGCCAGGGTTTCGCCCTTTTTCACTGCATCGCCTTCTTGCACCTTATTTTCTACCAGTTTTCCCATCACCTTGGAATAGACCATGGCCGCATGTTTAGCTTCAATATCACCTGAATAGAAAAGAAACTCCTTCAGGTCCTGCCTGCTCACCTGGACTACGCTTACAGGATGGGCTGTCTGTTTGTGAATGTCTTCCGTCTCCCTTTTCGCACACCCTATTAAAAAGGCTGAAAGCAAAATAAAAATTAGGAATATCCTCTGAGCTTTGATTACTTCTGGGATTCTCATCGTTCCTCCAACTTTATATCGTTCTTGGCTAAGGCTACACCTGTTATTTTATCCAAGTTTATCAGCGATTCGCTGTAATAAACCAAGGTCTGAATATAATTTGTCTCTGCCTGGGATAAATCCTCCTGGTAATCCATCATATCATGGGCGCTTACCAGCCCTTCCCTGAAACGATTTTTAATTGCCTCATAGCGCTTGTTTTGAGTATCTTTCCTTTTTTTAGCCGTAGCAACCTTCTGCTCGGCAATGTTAACGCTCCTTACTGCGTCCCTTACTTCCAGAATAATTCTCTGCTGCAGGTCCTCAAAGGAAATAAGCAGTTGTTTCTTAGCCAAATATTCCTTTTCATAGTCTCCCTTTGCCTCTTTGTTGCCCCAGGGAAAACTTAAACTCACCCCCGCGGTCCATTTTTTGTAGTCCGCTTTTAAGGCGCCGTCGTAATCTTTATCCAGCCCATTTAAACCAATACTCCCCACTAAGTCTATAGTAGGAAGCATCGCATTCTTTTTAACCATGATACGAATATTTTGGTTTTTTAGTTCTATCTTTGCGGCTTCATAATCCGGCCGGCATTCAAAGGCGGTCTTTAAGTTCTCTACCAAATCAACAGGGTTTTTATTAAATTCTGGCTTATCCAGCGGTTCAATCTGGGCATTCCATAGCTCCAGGTCTTCGGTAAGATTAATTTCATATTTAAGATTGTCCTCGGCAAGTTTCACGGCCCACTTTATAGCCAGAAGCGTATCTTCCCTTTCCGCAATGCTGGTCTTGGCCTCCAACAAATCTAGCGAACTAGCCAAACCCTTTTTCTGCCTTTTCTGCAGGATTTGAAACAGGTCTTCGGCCCTTTGCAGGGATATCTGTTCCGTTTTATATTTTTCAATAGCCAGTACATAACTATAATATGCCACTTTTACCCGGCTGATTACATCAATTAATTCTTTTTTTAAATTATGATTGGATTTTTCCAGGTTATTATTGGCAATAATAATATCTGCGCGGTTTACCAGGGTTCCAAAGTCTTTAAAAAGGGGCTGGGTAACGGTAATAGCGAACTCGGATTCATAATAGGGATTTACGCTCAGGTATGCAGAATTACTTTTGTATCTTTTATTTAAAAAGCCGATATCGTATTCGGTTCCTGGAGGGAGTTTGCCATCGATGCAAAAAAAGAATTCTCCTGTTCTTGTGTGTGTGCCAGCGAGTACACTGGGAGATTCTATTTTATTATCCTCTAATGAACCTTCAAAACTTAAAGTCGGCTCAAAAGTTGCTTGAGCTATCTGGATATCCTGCTTGGAGATTAAGGGCTCTATTTTCTCAATCTTGATTTCGGAATTATTCTTCAGGGCATAAGCAATGCAATCCACCAGGCCAATTTTTAATACCTTTGGTTGACTAGCGGAGGCAACAAAAAGGGCCTCTCTTATGGCCTGTTCTTTTTGTTCAACCTCTGATGCCCAAACCAGATTAAAAAAACAGGCAAATAAAATTGAGCTAATTAAAAATAAACAAAACCTCTTCATCGATTTATACCCAGGCCATGAAAAAATACATCTAGCACAAAGGAACATTGCTCTAGAACATCCTCTTTTTCCTTTTTTAAACCCATTAAACGGGGGATAATGCTGGCCCTGAGAATAGATAGTAAAACAAAGGATATCTTGCGCGCAGGATATCTTCCGGTAACAACACCTTTAGCTTGGGCCTGTTCAATTAAACTTGCTACATAATTTAAAAATTCAATAATTAAATTGATGCAAGAAGCCGGGACCTCTCCCTTAAACTTTAAACGCAGGTCTCCTCTTTCTGAAAAATAGATTCTAAAGAAATTTTCATTGTTTGCGAAAAATTCGAGATACGTCTTTACCAATACGCTGATCTTCCCAAATATGTCATTTGTCTTTTCTACTTTCTCTTGAACACAATGAAACAAATCTCCCATCTTTTCTTCTAATAAACTTGCATAAAGGCCTTGTTTGTCTTTAAAGTATAAATAGATTGTGCCTACGGCATATTGCGCTTCCTCTGCAATATCAGACATACTCGCCTGATGATAGCCTTTATTGGCGAAGACACGCTCAGCAGCCTTAAGGATATCCGACCTGCGTAATGCAAAGTCTCTTTGTTTTCTATCCAATTCTACTGTCCGCAAAATCAGCCTCCAAAGTTATACTTTGAACATAAAATCAATTAATGAATTAATATTCACTATATGAATTTAACATCATTTTTCAATGATGTCAAGAAGAAAAGTTAACTTTTTTCTTCCAGCTTCTTAATCCGTTCTTCAAGCTCGTGTTGTTTCTTGACCAGGATATTAACTGCTTCTGCCACCGGGTCAGGAAGCCTGCCGTGCTCAAGGTCAATCAAAGGCTTGACCTTGGGTTGTTTGGCTTCCACAATCTTTCCAGGCACACCCACTACTGTTGCCCCAGCTGGCACATCTTTGACTACCACTGAACCTGAACCTACTCTTGCCCCCTCGCCCACCTCAATTGCGCCTAAGACAACAGCATCTGCACCAATTATTGCCTTGTTGCAAATCGTAGGATGGCGTTTTTTCTTCTCGCGAGTAGTTCCCCCTAAAACCGCACCCTGATACATCAAGACATCATCGCCGATTTCCGCAGTCTCGCCAATAACTATACCCATTCCGTGGTCAATAAAGAATCTACGTCCGATCTTTGCCCCGGGATGGATCTCGATTCCGGTCAAAAAGCGCGAAATATGGGAAATCAAGCGGGCTAAGTTCTGCCATCCATGAATCCAGAAAAAGTGGGCAGAGCGGTGCATCCAAATAGCGTGTAGTCCCGGATAGCAGAGGATTACCTCCATTACATTTCTGGCTGCCGGGTCTTCACGGAATGCTGTACGGATATCTTCGGTAATTCTTTTAAACATTATTATCTCCTTCCCTTTTGGCTTTAGACCTTTCGTTAAGACCCCTCCTTAAAAGGAATTAGGAGGGTCTATCCCTGTGGATAATATCCTTTAGGATTAAGCTTTAATGCTTGGCGCTCGCTGCTTCAATGGTTGCGGTCTCTGTTGGGCTTATAATCTGGGGAGACCTGCCCATAAATCTACGGTTTTACTAACTTAATGCTTCCGCAGACTCCCATCTCTTCACCAATAATAATCAATGCACCTTTAACCTCTGGTTTATCTTTAGCAAATTCTAATACCCCATCCACATCGTCTGCTGTTTTAACCATATTTCCTAAGCGTGTAGCCCAGGCATCGGCTAAAATGGCCGAATTACAAACTGCTACCACTGCATCTGCCTGGCCAAAACTCAAAGAAGGCCCTACTGTGCCGCTAGAGGTACAGATTCCCCAGGTATCAGCGGGTGTAACCTCTAAAGCCAATCTTCCGCTATAAGAAGATTTGCCGGCAAAGATACCAACTTTCCTTATTCTACTGGTCTTCATAAAGATATCTCCGCCATTCTCTACTATAATCTCGTCAGAATACTTAAGTAAATCTTTGCCTACATATTCCGCTATAGCTCCTGCTACTGCAGCCATTGGTCCCACTCCGGCAGAAGAACTTGCTTCTACCATCTCCCGAATAATATCTGGCGTTCTATCCTTTACCGAATAAGGTCTCAGTGCAGTGGCGAATGTGGGATTCTTCCGGATATAATCCTGGATAAGTTGACGAAAAAGTCTCAGGCGACTTTGAGCCTGAGAGTGAAAGGGTTTGGCTGCGCGAATGAAGAGGTCGCTTTCGTCAATCTTCACTGTAAAACTCACCAGGTCTTTATCTTCTACCCAATTACGATATGTGCGTTTCTGAAACATAATTTTAGATCCTTGACACCTTTGATGCCAAGGATTAAATTCGGCTTTCGCTTCGCTTAAGGACCTCAATGGGCGATTCTGAATGAAATGAAGAATCTTGCTCAGAATCGCAAGTGCTTAAGGAATGAAATGACTCAGTGCGCAGTGAAGAATCTCGGCCACAGACTTATGCTCACTCACAATTGTTCGTTCCATAACTCTGGGCCTCATTAAAATAATATCTCGATGGCTTTGTAGGGACAGACGGGTACGCAGAGACCACACATAATGCATTTTTTATTGTCAAAAGAGACTTGCATAGTCTTGCGGTCTAAAGATAAGGCTCCAGTAGGACAAATAGGTATGCAGACAGTGCAATGGTCACACCTCTCCTTATGCCATTTTACATCTTGAGCTACAGGTTGAATTTTCACACCCAGTCCGGAAAGATATTTGATTCCTTTATCAATGGCAGATTTTTCTCCGCTCATTTCGATAACCAGCCTTCCTTCTTCATCGGCAGTAACATTGGCCCGAAGAATATTAACCATCAGGTCATAATCTTTAATCAGATGGTAGGTAATCGGCTGTTCCACTAATTCTGCGGGAAAACTTAAAACTAAACGTTTTTTAGTCATCTCTTATAACCTATTTTGCGCAAGAACTCCCTGCGCCAGTTTATATCACTTTTGCCTTCGATAGCTTTGGGTCTTAAACCATCAATTATTCCCAGGATGGCCCTTCCCTGTTCACCTTCGGCCAGAATAATCTCTACCGGATTTGCCGTAGCGCAGAATATCGTACAGACCTCAGGAACGCTTTTTATGGCATTAAGCACATTTATCGGAAAGGCACTTTTCAAAATAACAATAAAACTGTGACCTGCTCCTATCTTTAAGGCGTTTTCTCCGGCCAGTTTTTTGAGCCTCTCGTCGTTGCCTTCTGTTCTAACCAGGCATGCCCCGGAAGCTTCGCAAAATCCCAGGCCAAATTTTATCTCTGCACAGCCACCCATCAAGGCCTCGTAGATATCTTCTGCGGTCTTGATAAAATGGCTCTGGCCGATAATAACATTAGCCCCTTCGGGTCTATCTATCTTTACCGTCTTAAATTCCATCTGATTAACGCCATTATAACAAAGCTTCCCTGTATTTGCAAATAAAATTTTTATCACTGATAACACTGAAACTTTCTTCAGTGGCTTCGGTATAAAAAAGGGGCCTGGCGCTTTTTTACCTCAGTGGCTTCAGTGACTATTTTTCAGTGGCTTCAGTGACAAAAAAATCGGCGCATAGGTCGAGTTTGCAAGGAGGGGGATCCTTTAGGGATAACAAACCCGACCAAAATTTGCGCCTTTTAATTACTTCTTTAAACCTTTAAGATTTTCGCCCTTGCGGTCTATCTTAAAAACTTGAGTAAAGTCGACATTAAATATATCTTGTTCCCGCAAGACATAGAGGTTTCCCGTTATCTTAACCTCAAATTTTTCCTCTCCAATTTGACTGTTATAACTTTTGAGAACCGAAAGATTTTTTAAGTGCGGTCCTTTGCTGGCATATTTTTCCAACCAGGCCTCCAATTTTTCCGGACTGTCTAAAAACAAGTGGTCGCGGATAAAATAGACAAAATGCTTCTGGGTCTTAGTTGCAACCCCATGTTGCATAACGGCTTCCGACATAAAGATATCCCTGCGATGATGGTCTAAAGAGGTCAGATTTTTAAATAAGATGTCTCGCATTCTGACCGCCCCCTTCTTCTTTCTGCACTCTATTAACATAAATTCAATGTTTTCAAGGAGTTATAGTATAAACCGGGTTGCCTAATTTACCTTCGGCAACCCGGCTACCCGAATAAGGCCCGTGGCTTTATGCCCTCATCATCTCCTCTTATTATCTTAGGAATTGCCTTTTCGGGCAAATTAGTTAAAACTTTTTAAAAGTTTTTAATTATTCCTCAAAAAACAAGAAAATCGCTTTGCACTAACTTTTAGACGATTTTCAGTGGTCAGAGTAGTTGAGATAATACTCTTTGAAGCTCTACACCATAAATTGCCTTAAGCAATTTCACTTTAAGTATACCATATGGTAGGAATTTTGTCAATCCATTGATTTAGTCAGGATTGAGGAAAAATTTTCTTTTCCTCTCCTCGCAATAGGTGACGAATATTGGACTTATGACGATAAACTACAAATATACAAAGCGCAACTGCAAAAACAATCAGTTTAAAGGGCTGATTAAATACCAGCATAAAGACAGGCAGTGCGCAAGCCGCTATCATCGAGGCTAAAGAAACAAAACCAGTAATTAATACTACCAATGCCCAAATTCCTAAACAAAGCCCGGCAATCAGGCCTAAAGACGGTATTTTAAGACTTAAACCCAGAAGTGCCCCTGCTGTGGTGGCTACGCCCTTGCCGCCCTTAAATTTTAAAAAGATTGTCCAGTTGTGGCCACAAACAGCGGCAATGCCTAAACATAAACAAACAAGGATTGGCTCAAGTTGAGGCAGGCTGTGCAAGAGGAAATCCCCGAATAAAGTCACGGGAATTACACCTTTAACTATATCTAAGACCAAGACTATCACTCCTGCTGTCGGAGAGACCACTCGAAAGACATTTGTAGCCCCAAAATTACCGCTGCCGTAGCGGCGAATATCAATATTTTTTAAAACACGGGTAAGGATATATCCTACAGGAATTGAGCCTAAAAGGTAAGACAAGACTATTGCCAAAACGAACATAGGCTAAGCTCCGTTAGAAGTTTTACCCCTATTTTTTGTTGTTTGGTTCATTAAATGACCTACTGCCGATCCTGATATAATCCAAGCCTGACAATACTGTAAAAAAAATCATCACATACATTATGCTCGTATACATTAAAGGAAAAAGGATTTTCAATTTGAGTAATAATGCCAGCACTGTCATCATTTGCAAGAATGTGGTAATCTTACCTAAAATAGTGGGAGAAATATTTAATTTTCCATTAGCCATATAAATAATTGCTGAGCCCAAGACAATAATGGCATCACGGCTGATTACGGTAATAACTACCCAGGGAGCAAGTTTAAACTGCGCAGGCAAACTTTTGACTGTGGAAAGGCAGATATAAACCGAAATTAAAAGGAGTTTATCCGCTAAAGGGTCAATAAAAGTTCCCAGTCTTGAACGCTCAGCCTTAACCCTGGCAATATAGCCATCTAAGGCGTCGCTAAAAATAGCCAGAAGAAATATCCCGATAGCCAGAAGGCGCAGGAAGTCCTTTTCCGGTGTATAGTAGATTATGGCTGCAATAAATAGAGGGACAAGCAGAATTCTAAAAATAGAAAGTTTATTGGCTAACTTCAACATTAGACCTTTCCTTAATAAGGAATAGGAAAGTCTACCCTTTAGGGTTACCTAATCTTCCCCATCCTTCTAGGAGGCCACCAGATTACAAACGCCTCACCCAACAAGAACTTTCGCGGCACAAAACCCCAATATCGCGAATCCCGGGATGAGGCACTATTATCTCCCAGGACGAAATAACAATCATCCGGTACAGTAATCTGTGCATTAGCCGCTCCATAGGCGCCGCGGTTATGATAGTATATTTCTTGAAAAATCTGCGCTGTATCAACTACTTTACCGTTAACTTCAAGCTTTCCATTAGCAATCTCTATTGTCTCGCCACCAAAAGCTACCAGGCGTTTGATAAAATCTCGGCGCGGGTTTTCCGGATAGCGAAAGACAATTACATCTCCGCGCTGGGGCGGAGAAATTCGGTAAATAAAGCGGTTGACAAAGATTTTATCACCGGGCATAAGCGTGGGTTCCATAGAACCTGTAGGTATCTTAAAAGGCGTGACAATAAAGGTCCTGATGATTAAAGCTAAGACCGCAGCAATTAATAAAGACTCTCCATATTCCCGAATTAGTTTTTTAGTCCTCTCTTTCACTTGCCCCTTCCCTTCTATCTATCCAACCAGATTTTCTCTAATTCCTGATTAATCTTCTTCGCCTCCGTCTCTTCTAATCTAAAAATATGTTTCTCTTCAAAAGATGAAAATACTACTTTCAAAAATTCTTTTACAGAAATCCTTTTCGCCCCGAGCGTTCTTGTATAAGACCTGATCTGCCTATCGTCACTCACTACAGCTATATCCCGCGCGTAGTTGGAAGAGCGCACTATCTCTTTTATCTTTTTATCGGCGCATTCCCCTTTACTAAAGATAATCTTAACAGGCGAATGCATGGGGGGAGCTAAAATATCGGCCTTCCCGTCAAAAACAACAGTCAAGTCTTTGAGCCGTGCATTCTGCGCCCGGGCAATCTCCAGAAGTCTAATTAAGCCTTCACGTTGACTACGTAAGCTCCCGGTCCTTAAATGTTCAATCTGATGAATTAGGTTGTAACCGTCGATTATGTACTTCATATTTTCAATGCAGCCATAAAGGCCTCTTGGGGAATTTGCACATTACCAAACTGTTTCATTCGCTTCTTTCCTGCTTTTTGTTTTTCCCAGAGTTTGCGTTTGCGGGTTATATCTCCACCATAACATTTACCGGTGACATTTTTTCTTAACGGCCGAACGCTCTCCCGGGCAATCACCTGTGGGCCAATAGCCGCCTGGATTACTACCTCAAATAATTGACGGGGAATTAACTCCTTCAAACTCTGCGCCAATTTTCTTCCCTTGGTCTGGACTTTATCTTTATGCACGATAGAAGAAAGTGCATCGCAAATCTTTCCATTAATCAAAATGTCCAATTTAACTAATTTGGTGGGCTGATAACCGACGAGTTCATAATCTAAAGAACCGTAGCCGCGAGTAAGAGATTTAATCCGGTCGTAGAAATCTACAATAACCTCAGCCAGAGGTAACTCATAAACTAACTTTACCGTATCCTCACTTAAGTATTCTGTACTTGAATATCTGCCGCGACGGGCCTTTGCCAACTCCATAATCTCCCCGATATTTTGTGCTGGGAGCATTATAAAAGCACGGATAAATGGTTCTTGAAAATCAGTAATTTCATGAGGTAGCGGAAATTTTGCGGGGTTGTCTAATTCTAACACCCGACCATCTCTTTTTTTCACTTTATAAACTACATTAGGAACGGTCAAGATTAAATTGAGCCCGTACTCTCTCTCCAACCGTTCCTGAATAATGTCCATATGCAAAAGTCCCAGGAATCCACAACGAAAACCATATCCTGTCTGTGCCGAGGTCTCTGGTTCATAAACAAAGGAGGCATCATTAAGACGTAATTTTTGCATTGCCTGGCGCAGCTGCAGGAAGTCTTTGTTGTTCACCGGATATACGCCGCAGAAGACCATCGGCTGAAATTTTCTATAACCGGGTAAGGG
>CAZEQA010000027.1:0-13629 GCA_964514265.1 uncultured Planctomycetia bacterium
CGCAAAAAACACCGTTATTGCCCTTGCCCGAACTTTTTGCTGCCTCCCGGGCTGTCTTTCTTGCCGGCAGAACGCAGGCGCGGTCTTCTTCTTTTACATCTACCTCCTTCATTAATTCACTGGCTCTCTCTACCGTCTCCTTCTTCTCCTGCCCCAGCACAAATTCCCAATGATAGCGGAAAGACCGGCGAATAATCTCCTGCTTTGCCGCGCTCCTGACTACTTCATCATCAACAATGCCAAAGCCTGCCCGATTTACACCCATGTCTGTAGGAGAGTTATACATAAGCATCTCTTTATTGCTTCCGACAATCTTCTCTAAAATACTTTTTAAAATAGGAAAGGCATCTACGTCGCGATTATAGTTAATGGCCTTTTTGTCGTAGGTCTTCAGATGGAAAGGATCGACCAGATTGTAATCTCCCAAATCTGCCGTAGCCGATTCGTAAGCCACATTTACCGGATGTCTTAAAGGTAGATTCCAGATGGGAAAGGTCTCAAACTTGGCATAACCTGAATTTATGCCCTTTTTGTGGTCGTGATAAAGTTGAGCAAGACACGTTGCTAGTTTTCCGCTGCCCGGGCCGGGAGCAGTAACAACGACAATGGGTTTCTCGGTCTTAATGTACTCGTTACGGCCGTAACCTCTCTTGCTTACTATCTTATTTATATCCGACGGATACCCTTTAATTTCTCGGTGAAAATAGACTTTAATTCTTTTCCTTTCCAATCTATTTTTAAATTTTATCGCCAAGGTCTCATTCTTAAAACGGGTAATCACCACCTTATTCGCATTCAGGCCCCAATCTTTTAAATCATCAATGGTCTTAAGAGTGGCCATATCATAGGTCATCCCAAAATCTCCGCGCAGCCTTCCTGCTTCTATGTCCTTGGCGTATATACAAATAACAATTTCTATTTTTTCTTTAAGCCTTTGCAAGAGTCTTATCTTTACCGTAGGGTCATAACCTGGAAGAACCCGTGCGGCATGATAATCAAAGAGGAGTTTTCCTCCAAACTCAAGATAGAGCCTCTGGTCAAACTTAGCCACCCTATCCAGAATGGCCTTGCTCTGCTCGGTCAGATACTTTTCGTTATCAAATCCTATTCTTTCCATAATTACGGTATTATACTATGACTAATTCTTTATCGCAAGGCCAAAGTTATAAACAAAGGGACGGTGATAATGCTAAATAAAGTAGTGAAGAACACGCCGTTGGCAGCAAGTTCTGCATCTCCCCCAAATTTCCTGGTTAGTATGGGGGTGGTTGATGCCGAGGGCATTGCTGCTTGAAGAACAATGATTACCCGCAGCAGATTCGGTAAATCATTAAAGATATTGATAAACAACAAAGCTAAACTGGGCATAAGTATGAGCCGACAAAATATAAGAGTAGAAATTGTTTTAAAGGAAAATTTGTTTTTTGCATTTCTCTGCGTCAGGATTGAACCCACCACAATTAGTGCCAAAGGGATTGTGGCATTGCCGATCAATTTTGACGACTCTAAAATAAAATGCGGAATCCGCAGTGAAGCAACGCCCGCAATCAAACCCAGGACCAAACCTAAAGTTGCATTATTTACTAAATTTTTGAATACTTTTAAGCCTTTTACCTGAAAGCCTCCTAATATCGCTATACCAAAAGTCCAATAAAGTAACGTAATGCCCAGATTAAACATAAATATCCTTACCAGGCCTTCCTCTCCGAATAGTGCGAAGACTAAAGGTATAGCCAAAAATCCATAATTAGGGAAAGTGACCAAGAAGAGAAAGGTGTTGCGCTGGTTAGAATTTAGCTTAAGATGGCGCAAAATAAGCCGGCCGATAAAGTAAAATGAAAAAGTCAATCCTATGGCAAATATGGGCAGCGACCAAATAGAAAAGAAGACTTCTCGGGAAAGATACGTCGATAAAGTATAAAAATAGAGAAAGGGAAGCGTCACCTCAATGGCCAGGCGGCAGAGTCCATCGGTGCTCTCGTGCGTAAGCACCTTACGCCATCGGGCTAAGGTCCCCACAAGAAGAATAATAAAGATTATTGCGATACGGGAAAAGATAGAAACAAACATCTCTTATTTATCTCTTTCTATTGATAACCAAGGCCAGCAAAACTAAGAAGTTCAACAAAGCTATGGCAACGCAGGTTTGGGTAATGCCCAAAATGGGCACTAAAAAGGTGCTCACTAAAAGCGCACCCAGGCATGAGCCAAGTAAATCCATCCCCCGGCTTAATCCCGAGACGCGGCCAATTGTATCTGCCTTTTTCAAAATAATTCTATTGGCTAAGGGAAATTGGAATCCGCCCACAAATCCAGAAATAATCGGAAGCAACGGAAAGATTATATTACTGCCAAACCAACTAATCGATGTATTGGCGCAGGCTTTATTTAAGGCCAAGAAGATTATCGGCAGAATTAGAGGGTAAATAGATACGGCTATCTGCGTCTTGATAAATAGGCCGTAATCATCTGAAAGATACTCCAGCTTCTTTGTGATTAGCCAACTTCCCAAAACTAGACCGACCATAAAAGAAGTTAAAATAATCCCCAGTTTGTAATAGAGATATCCATAAATTATTTGAAAGACAAGTAAAATTACCACCTGAAAACTGAGTTCAGTAAGGCCGGTGGTGGAAAGAGCTAAAAGGACCAACCCTTCTTTTGCGCCGGGTCTAATTCTTCGCCAAAATGAAATGAGCAAAATGGAAAGATACGCCAGGGAGAAAAACCCCCAGATACTTTTTTCATTAACCCACCCGAAGAACTTTCGCCAATGGCCTTGAGCAAAATAGGTGCTCCAGAGAACCATATCATAATAATAGGAAATAGGATGAAAATCTCTGTTGAGTTTTGCTCCTTTGGCATGAAGCCTCTGCTCTAAATAAGCTATTCTATCCGTTGATAATTTGGCGAATAGATAATATTCACGCACAAATTTAGTCTGGATGCCTCGCTCTTTTAAACGGCGCAGGAGTTCTTTATGGTCATAGGTTAAAATCCCCTTTTTTTCTGTGGCTAAAAAGTAGGCTGTGTCTCCGGGGATGACCTTGATCTGGTTAAATACTCTATTTAAGGTCTTGTAGATAGAGGAGAGAAACTGCTGTTGCTCAATATTTAAGAAGTTCTCCGAAGAACCCAGGGAAAAAGAAAATACGCCCTCCGGCGCCAGGCACTTTTTAACCTCCTGAAAAAACTCAAGAGTATAAAACCTATTTATCTGCGCAGTATAGGGGTCACCCAAATAAAGAATGATGCTGTCGTAGGGGGCGAAATCCGCAGCAACTCTCCTGCGTTTGATAAATAGGCGTCCGTCCTGGTGAAAGATAGTCAGGCGCGGGTCTTTTAGAAACTTGAGTTTCTCAGGCGGAAGAAACTCCTTGCCCAAGGAAATAATCTCAGGATCCAATTCCACATAATGAAGTATAGATACCGGGTGTTTAAGAACTTCTTCGGCTAGCCCCCCTATTCCTCCTCCGATAAGAAGTACGCGTTTGGGATGAGGCGCCTCTAAAAGGGCAAAATGTACCGCCTCTTCGCTAGAGAGTTCATCCGGCACGGTAAATAGATACAGGCCGTTACTAAAGAATGAATATTGCTCATCCCGTTTGGTAACTACAAGGTTGCTGTAAATGGAATCCTGTGCAGTTAAAAGCCTAAAGTCTCTCCACTGAAGTCTTGTGGATGCCTGTTTAAATTCTTTGGCCTTTTGACTAAATAATAAAACGAATAAAATTAAAATTAAAACCAGATTTAGATATCTTGTAGCCAGAACAAATCTCGGGCTGCGAGTAAGTTTGCGCTGCAACAGATATGCGCAAATGAGATTAAGACAGGCTATGCCCAGCATTATGTATAAGGCATCGAGATAGCGGATAAAGAAAAAGCTTACTAGACAGCCTCCGCATACCGCCCCCAGCGCCTCCAGGATATACACCCGTCCTATTTTTGTTGCCCCTCTTGACCCGTTAGAAATCGAAGATTCTCTAACCGGGCCTGTTTTCTGAGGATAAATCCGGCAGGCTAAAGCAAAAAGAAATCCTAAAATAATACAGATTAAAGAAAGGACAAAGAAGCTAAAGGCGACCATAGGCAAAAAGCCGATAAGCTCTCCGGGAAAGACGCCCAGAATTGCCCTGGCGTTTCTCACCACAAAGATAACACCGACTAAAATAAAGGCTAATAAAATCTGAAGGAGGGCAAAATAGAATTGGCGATTCTTGATTTTATCGGCAAATCTGCCTAACAACCAGCTACCTGTTGCTCCCCAGAAAAGCCAGGCGCCAAGTAGAAGTCCTACCGAGATTTCGTTGCCATAAAAGACAACGATTAACTGGCGCAAAAGCACAATCTGCGCACTCATCGCGGTAAAGCCAATGAGAAATATGGCGAAGAGAATCGATTTTTTCATTACTTCCAGATTCCCGGGATGGGACGACCGCAGAATTTACATTTTCCCCCGATGATATTATTCTGCTTAATAGAATAGCCAATTCTTTGGATAAGTACGTTCTGGCAATCCGGGCAAAAGGTATTTTCGGCAGGATGGCCGGGCACATTTCCAATATATACATATTTTAATCCTGCTGACTCAGCTACCTCTTTTGCCTTCTCCAGCGTAGAAACAGGCGTAAGATAAAGATTCTTTAATTTATACATCGGACTAAAACGCGAAAAATGAAGAGGGGTCTCCGGGCCTAAATTATCTCTAATCCAGACACACATCTTTTTAATAGTTTGCATATCATCATTTAAGGTAGGCACAATGAGATTAGTTATTTCCAGCCATACCCCTTCTTCTTTGAAAATCTCAAGCGCCTTTAACAGGGGTTCAAGCTCTTCGCCACAGACCTTGCGCAGGTATTTCTTATCAAAACCCTTTAAATCCACATTTGCTGCGTCAATATATTTACAAAGCTCTCGCAAGGGCTCCTCATTAATGTAGCCCGCCGTAACCATTATATTCTTTAAGCCCCTTTTCCTGGCCAGTTTTGCCGTATCCAGCATGTATTCATAAAAGATTATCGGTTCAGAATAGGTATAGGCAATAGAGGAACATCCGTTTTTGACGGCGAGGTCCACAACTTCTTGTGGACTCATCCGGACATTATCGGTCTCTTCAGGGGGTCGTTGCGAGATAGTCCAATTCTGGCAGAATTTACAGCGTAAGTTACAACCGGCAGTAGCAATAGAAAACGCAGTTGTTGCCGGCAGGATATGATAGATAGGCTTCTTCTCCACCGGGTCGATATGATAAGAGCAAGGGTTTCCATACACCAGGGTGTAAAGTTTTCCCCCTTCGCAAAGTCTTACTCGACAGACACCACGCATCCCATCCATCAAAAGACATCTGTGGGGGCAAAGCCCACATCGCACAGTGTGTTCATCTACCTTTTCATAATACAGGGCCTCGCGTTTGCCGATAAACGGCTCTCGTTGTGCGCTAATTGACCTTTCTCCGTTTAACAAAACGTTCAGGAGGACGCAAGCAGCTATTACTGCTAAAATCAAGGCAGTCTTCTGGAACAAACTCTTCTTCATTAATTCCTTTTGGGCTAAGCCGTTTAAGTAAAAAGGCCAGAGATTCTACTCTGGCCTCAATTATACAGTGTTATTCAAAAAAAGTAAATGGAATATGAGAAATTAACCTGACAAATCTAACCAGGTTAGAATGGGGGGGATTAGCGCCTTGCCTCCTCCGCCAAGGCTTCGGAGGAGAAATCGGAGGGCAGGCAAAAACAGCGAGCAAGGCTATATTCCGAGGAGGCAAATGTGATTTTGCTCAGCAGTTTTTAGGCACTGTTCTTTTTCCAGAAGAAGGGTCTTTCCTGCCTCCATGGCCAAAACCGCACAGGATGAGGCAGCTAAAGAATCAAGAGTCCTGGGGCCCACAAAAGGGATATCAAAGCGCATGTCTTGACGGGGTTTGCTTGTTTTAACCACTACTGCCCCCCCATGAGCTAATGCCCCTCCGCGCTTGATAGCCTCATCAGTGCCTTCAATAGCTTCAATAGCTAAAATGGCCTTGTCTTTTACCACCACTGTCTGGCCAATATCTAAGGCGGCGATGCGCCTGGCAATACTTTTGCCAAAACGGATATCCTGCCACTGCGCAGTTGAAGGCTTAAAATTCGTTAACACCCCCCGGGGCGTAAGATAACTTTTCAAAAAAGTAGTGGAATCTAAAAGCCTAATCCCCATTCTCTTTAATATTCGGGCAATCTCCCCGAGCAGGGAATCGCTTCTTTTGTCCTTAACCCTTTTTAAAAACTTTTGTAACTCCTCATCCATAGAAATATTTTTGTCAAAGATATGGGAAGGCCTAATCTGCCCGGCCATCACCGCCTTGGTCAATCTTTCTCTTTTTAGAATCTGAAAGAATTCCTTAAGCTCGCCTACGCCAATCCAGATAATTTTGTGGACATAACTGGCTAACTCAGGAGAAGTCTCCTCGCGCACAGCTAAAGCTATAATCTGCACACCTTGTGACTGTGCGGCTTTAGCAAAAAGAATAGGGAATTGACCATTGCCCGCTATTAAACCAATCCGCTCGTCCATTTTCTTATTATCTACAGACGCCCCGTTGGGAATTTTTGATAAAATTGACCAGATGAGTAACTTCAGGAAGAGGTGGTAGTTCGGCCTCAACTTTTTTTAGTGCATGAGGAATGGTAAGACCGGAGTTAAACAGAACTATAAATGCGTGTTTGAGGTTGGCTTTGACTTCCTTGTTTATTCCTGCGCGCTCAAGACCCACCTTATTTAAGCTGCGCACCCGAGCGGGGTGACCGTCGCACATTGAATACGGAGGAATATCCTGAATAACTTTAGAGCAACCTCCGACAATTGCCAGGGTACCAATGCGCACAAATTGATGCACCGCAGCTAAGCCGCCAAGGATAGCTCTATCTTCAATAATGATGTGGCCGGCTAAAGTGCCCACATTGGCTAAAATCACGTAATTGCCAATTACACAATCGTGAGCGATATGGGCATAGGCCATAATGTGATTATTGTTTCCGATAACAGTCTTATTGGAGGCGGCTGTGCCCAGATTTATTGTCACATACTCACGAATAGTATTATTGTCGCCAATGACAACTTTGGCCTTCTCATCTTTATATTTTAAATCCTGAGGGATACTGCCGATTACCGCTCCAGTAAAAATCTGGCAATTCTTGCCAATGGTGGTATCGCCTGTAATTAAACAGTGGTCGCCAATCCTTGTGCCCGGACCAATTTTAACTTCCGCGCCAATAATAGTATAATGGCCGACTTCTACATCGCCGGCTAATTGGGCACCAGGGGCAATTTGCGCAGTTGAGGGGATATTGGCATTAATCATTTTTAATGAGCGCTGAACTTATGGAGCACGAAGTGCGAGATTCTTCACTTGCTTCGGTCGTTCAGAATCGTCCATCGAGTCCTTAAGCGAAGGACGAATTAACCCCACACCCAGATACTTCATAGAGTTTCTTCGAAGCAACTGGGTGTGGGGTAAGTTCGGACATATAATTTATGTTCGCTATGGCTCCATAAATTATGTCCTCACTTATTTTTTTGGTACCAGACTAAACATCATCTCAGCTTCGGCGGCAATTTTGTCCTCTACAAAGGCCAGGCCACGAATCAGGATAGTTCTCAATTTTATTTTCACTACATCAATCTTTAAAAGAAGTTGGTCTCCCGGAACCACTGTCTTTCTGAACTTGACCTTGTCTATGCTCATAAAGTAAGCCAGTTTTCCCCGATTTTCTGGCCGGGAAAGCATCAGGATTCCGGCGGTCTGGGCCATAGACTCAATAATCAACACCCCTGGCATCACCGGCCTCTCTGGAAAATGGCCGGTAAAGAACTGCTCATTGGCCGTTACATTTTTCACGCCCACGATATGCTTCCCTTCTTGAAACTCCAACACCTTATCTACTAAAAGAAAAGGATAGCGGTGAGGCAAAACCTGCATAATCTTCTCTATATTAAAGGAAGGAGCGGTATTTTGCTTTAGCTTATCTAACTTTTTCAACAACTTGATATTTAAAGGATGGCCGCTTTTTACCGCCACTACATGGGCTTTAATAGACGGGGCTAAAAGACAAAAGTCCCCAATCAAATCTAAGACCTTATGGCGGGCAAATTCGTCAGGAAAGGTAGGTTTTCCTTTGACAATGCCTTTTTCTCCGGCAACAATAGTGTTTTCAACGCTCGCCCCTTGGCCTAACCCTTGGGCGCGCAACTTGTCTATTTCACTTTCTAAACAAAAAGTCTTGCAGGGGGCGAGCTCCCGGGCAAAGGTCTCTTCGTTTACTACAAGATTAAGATATTGATTCAAAGAGGCCCCACCATAATTTAAGGTATAGGAAATTCTAAAGTTATCATCGGGAAAAGCTGCTAAAAAGACATCATTCTCTCTTAGCAAGACCGGCTCTTTAAGCGTAAAAGATTTTTTAGGGCTGTCCAATTCCACAATCCCAGCCTGCTGCAAGGCCTTATGGAAGCTGGCGGCCGCTCCATCCAGGGCGGGAATTTCTTCAGCGTCAACTTCAATAATAATGTTATCAATCCCCAGGCCAAAAAGGGCGGAAAGCAGATGTTCGACAGTATGGACTTCGGCGACGCCACTACCTAAGGAAGTTCTGCGCAATTTTAGGCTTTTCTCTAAGACATTGCAAACTGATGCGCCAATAACAGGTTTATTCGGCAAATCTATGCGAATAAAATTTATCCCTGTATCCTTTTCTGCCGGCTTAAAACGAAGCTTTGCTTTCTTACCTGTATGGATACCCTTGCCACTAACTTCAGTTTCTCTTTTTATAGTTCTTTGTCGTTCCATCTTAACCTGCCTCATCTTTAATCTTTTTCTCCAACCCTGCCACCTTCTTAAATAGCTCGGGCAACTTTTGGATATAGGCATTTATTCGTTTAGCAGTCTTGTGTGGCTTGGCGGGATAACCAGAAACACAGATATTCGGGGGAACGTCTTTAGTTACTCCGGCCTGGGCGGCAATAATGGCATTGTCCCCAATTGTAATATGGCCGACCAGGCCTGCTTGTCCGGCCATAGTTACATTTTTACCCACTACCGTACTTCCGGAAATACCTGCCTGGGCGACAATAATGGAATTGGCACCAATCACCACATTGTGGGCAATCTGCACCAGATTATCAATCTTTGTGCCCCGGCCAATGACAGTTTTATCAAATCTGGCCCGATCAATAGTTACGTTAGCGCCAATTTCTACGTCGTCTTCAATTACTACTGTACCTATCTGAGGGATTTTATGGTGAATGCCCCCAAGATCAGCAAAGCCAAACCCATCGCTGCCCACAACTGTACCATTATGAATAATTACACGATTGCCAATAGTAATTCTTTCCCGAATAGATACATGAGGAAAGATGACACAGGCCTCGCCTATCTTTGTATGTTGTCCAACACAAACCCCTGCATGGAGACAGGTCTCATCCCCTATCTCTACATTATCCTCAATTACGCAATAGGCGCAAATTGCTATATCCTTCCCCAACTTTACATTCTTGCCTATCACTGCACTGGGATGGATCCCTTGGGGGCGTACAGTTTTAACTGGGGCATATAGAGAAACAACCTTAGCAAAGGCCAAAGAAGGATTTTCTGTGTGAATTATCGGTTTGGGGGCACCTTGAACATCTTTAGAAGTTATTATTGCCGAGGCAGAAGTAGTCTTAATCAAAGAAAAATATTTTGGGTTGGCCACAAAGGCAATCTCACCAACCTTCGCCTCTTTTATTCCTGAGACGCCCTTAATGGCAACCGAACCATCGCCGATAACTTCGCCATTTAAAATTTTCGCTATCTCAGCTACAGTCTTTTCCATCCTATTTATATCGTTTATTCAAGGCCTTCACAATATCCCCGGTTACATCTAAAGCAGTGTCTTTATAGAGAAGCAGTGTATCGTCAATGATGATATTATAATTGCGGCTTTGACCATATTCCTCAATCACTTCTTGGACCTCTTTCATAATCTCTCGGAACTTTTTATCTCTGTCTTGACGCAGGCTCGCACGTGTCTGGTAGGTAAAATCTTGTAACTCTTTAACCTTCTCATCCAGCTCTTGCTGCTTCTTCTCTTTTTGGCTATCCTGCAACAGGTCTATTTTTTCGCGTAAGGTTTTAATCTCCTTGACCAGTTTTTCCCTCTGGTCATTTTTCTTCTCGGCCTCTTTTAATAATTCGTCCTCTCCGTCTCTGACTTTGTCATAGTCGTCCAGGACCTTCTTCAAATTGATATACCCAAGCTTCATATCTTCGGCAAAGCCAAAGTTTAACCAACCGCAAAATATCACTATTATTAATGCAACCAAAATCTTACGCATCTTTTTGCTCCTTCCTCTATTTTTCAAAAACCACGGGTCATACTAAAGTGGAAGCGCCCCTCTTGCTTTTCGCCCTCATCAACTTTTAAGGGATAGCCATAATCTAATTTCACCGGGCCCACCGGTGTCTTCACCCTTAGGCCGGCACCTACACTATACTTGAGATCACCACTGGAAAAATCCCCAATTTTTTCCCAGACATTGCCAAAATCTCCAAACACAGCAACCTTAACCATCTCAAATAAAGGATAAATAAATTCGCAAGTGCCATATAAAATAGATTCGCCTCCCACTGGTTCGCCGGAGATATCTTTGGGGCCTACAGACCTTTCTTTAAATCCTCTGATTGTGCTGGTGCCTCCGGCGTAAAACCTTTCATATACGGGCAAAATATCCGTATCCTCATATGTATCACTGCCCCCGGCGACAATCTTTAATTCCAACAATAGTTTCTGCGCCAATGTCTTATAGGCATTAAACGACCCTGTCACTCGGAAAAAGTCTTTGTCTTGTCCCAAAGGCCCACCAGCTACTTCTCCGCTAGCGGATAACACTGTGCCTTTTGTGGTATTATAGACATTATCGCGGCTATCCCGAGTTAGCGCTAGCAATAGACTGCTGATAGTATTTTTCCCTCCTTCATCTCTTAAATCCGCGGAGGCATTGTCAGGAAGATTAGAAATATCTACGCTCTCGAACCTATATATCAAATCTCCCCGCACAAGTTCGGTAAATTCTTTACCCAGGCGAATATCTCCTCCACGCCTTTCCTCATCATAGCTGTAGCCGGTGGTGCCGGACCTTTCACGGACCTTATTATAAGCATCTATGCCGAAGGATAAAGGATAGCCGAATATCCAGGGCTCAGTGAAACTCAAGTCATACTCTCGACGGCTTGCACCAAACTCTGCCTTCAGGCTTAAGTTCTGGCCTGCTCCAGTGAAGGTATGCCAATTGCTAATGTCGAAATTTCTCTGGGCTACCTCCACAAAACCAACAAATCTTTCTACTGAACTAAAGCCCGCTCCAAAGGCAAATTCGCCGGTTTTCGCCTCCTTAACATTGACAATTAAATCTTTTTTATTCGCCACCTCTGTTGGTTCGGTATCATAACTGATTTCCTGAAAAAAGCCTAAATTATACAGCCTTTCTTTGCTGCGTTTCAATTTTCTCCCATCAAAGACCTCTCCGGGAAAAGACTTAAGCTCCCGCCTAATTACAATGCCGCGGGTCTTGGTGTTACCCCTAACTTTAATCTTATCTATATAGGCCAATTCATTTTCTACTATTTTGTAGACCAGGTCAATCTTTCCGGTCTGTTCATTCAAAATCGTGTCCACGCTGACCTCGGCGGTGATGTATCCTCTCTCGAAATAAAAGCCTTGGATATTGGAAATATCGCCCCTTAAGTCATCTTTACTAAAAATATCATCGGGTTTAAGTTTTAGGCAGTTTTTTATCTCCCTTTCAGGAAAAATAACTGCGCCTTCTATCATAATTGCGCCTACTGAATACTGTTTTCCCTCATCTATCTTAATAGTAATATACATCTTCTTCTTTTCCGGCCCAAAGGACTTATCGCAGGCAACTTGCGCATCTAAGTAGCCACTTTGCTGATAGAATGAGCTAATCCGTTCCAGGTCTAAATCTAAAACCTCTTTTCTGTATAAACCGGAAGTAAATAGAGCGTCCCGGCGAGTGCGTATAAGCTTGAGTATCTTTTTGTCTGAAAAGGCGAGGTTGCCTTCAACGTAAATATCTCTAATCTTGACGCGCATCTTTTCCTGGATAATAATCTTTACTTTCGCTTGATTGGTTTGCTCATCAACCTCCATCTGGTAGTCAATGTTAGCCGAGGGAAATCCTTTAGCCTCGTAGGCCTTCTGGATCTCGCGCATATCTTGCCTTAGATTGCGAATATTAAGAAATTCCCCCGTTTGGGACTTGAGCAATTTTTCCAACGCTTCCTTTCTAATGGACCTATTCCCTGCAAGCGATATCTCGGCCAAGATGGGTAACTCTTCAACCCGGAAGATTACTGCTACACCGTCTTCGGTGTCTTGAAGGTCAATTTTGATATCAGTAAAATATCCCAGGGCATATAGACGTTTTAAGTCATCACTGGCGATAATTTGAGAAAAGGGCTTCCCCGCTTTTGTCCTGACTTTAGAAAGGATAGTGGCCCCGCTTATATTTTTATTGCCTTCTACCTCTACTTTAGTAACAACTTTGCCGCGGGTATCTTGTGGCTGCGCCAGAAGATTTACGCCGATAAATAAACTTAAGACAACAACAACTAGAGCTGTCCAAATTTGTCTTTGGTGAGGCAAGGAATTATTCCTCTCGCTTGGATAAATTCTCAAACCTGGTGTACTCGCTTAAAAATAAGAGATTCTGCGAACCTACCGGCCCGTTTCTCTGTTTGGCTATGATTACTTCCGTAATACCTTTATTCGTATCTTTAGGTTTATAATATTCCTCTCTAAACAAAAGCATTACCACATCGGCGTCCTGCTCAATAGCGCCAGATTCCCTTAAGTCAGAAAGCCTAGGCCGGTAAGTCTCTCTTTTTTCGGGTGCGCGGGAAAGCTGACTGATAGCGATTAAAACTACATTAAGCTCTTTAGCCAATGCCTTTAAAGAGCGGGATATTTCCGAAATTTCCTGTTGGCGATTCTCTATTCTAGTGGAACTACTCATTAATTGAAGATAATCTACAATAAATAATTCAACATTGTGCCGCGCCTTTAGCCTTCTGGCCTTGGCCCGCAACTCCAAGGCCGTTAGCCCCGCGCTATCGTCTATATAGATGGGGGCCTCAGCCAGTTTACCCGCAGCAGTCACAAGTTTCGGCCAATCTCCCTGGGTTAAAAAGCCGGATCTCGCCTTCTGCAACTCAACGTGCGCATGGGAACAAAGCATTCTCTGCACCAGTTGGTCGCGAGACATCTCCAGACTGAACATGGCCACCGGTTTTTGTTCATACACCCCGACACATTCGGCAATACAGGTAGCCAAGGCGCTTTTTCCCATAGAAGGTCGTCCGGCAATCACTACCAATTCTCCTTTATGAAGCCCGGCAGTCATTACATCTAAGTCGTCAAAGCCCGTGGGCAGTCCCGTAACATGGGCCTTGCGGCGGTAAAATCCTTCGATGGTCTCAATAGTATCTTTAATAATTTCTTTTATAGCTAAAGACTCGGCTCCCCGTTGTGAACCGGTAATATCAAAGATTAATTTTTCCGCTTTATCTAACAGGGAGCTGGCGTCCTGTTG
>CAZEQA010000028.1:0-13566 GCA_964514265.1 uncultured Planctomycetia bacterium
GTCGATTATTAATCCCCTCTAATCAGTTTTTCCATAGCATAAACACCATTCCCAGTTATTATTCCTTATTAAAGCTTAAAGATATGCCAACGGCTTAAAGAAAAGGTATTTAAATAAAAAAAGTAAAAAAATACTTGACAGGGTAAATTTTTTATGGTATATATTGTTAGAAATAACTTTAGGTAAGTTAATAGGGGAGGAAGCGATGACTAGGTTGATGGATGTAGACGAATTGGCCGCTTACCTCAAACTTCAGAAGCAGACCATTTATAACTGGTTGCATGCCAAGAAGATTTCCGGAATTAAGGTTGGTCATGTCTGGAGATTTGATAAAAGAGCTATTGATGCGTGGTTGCGTTCACAAATTATGGAAGCTAAAGTTGAGCCAGAGAAGAAAAAGCCCAATAAGTCAAAAGGAAATAGACAGTGATTAACCTTAACTTTAACTTGCAGAGTACTACAGGTATCTACGTGGGGTCAAGGGAAGTCTACATTGCTCAAGTTAAGGGGACTCTTTTTGGCCCCCGTCTAATTAAATTTGGCAAGGCAGAGATTCAACTTTCCGACCAATCAGATGAGGCAGCCCAAAGACAAGCTATATTGCAGGCCATTAAAAGGGTTGTTCGGGAAAATAATGTCACAACCAGGCAAGTATTTACCGCCCTTCCGGGCAAGGATGTTTTGATTAGATATTTTCAAATGCCCCGGATACCAAAAGCTGAGTGGGAAACTGCAATAAGATTTGAAGCAAAGAAATATATTCCCTTCAAAATCGAAGAATTAATGTGGGATTTCCATGTGGTTTTACCCAAAGACAAAGACGCCAAAATGGATATTACGTTTGTAGCCGTAAGGATCCAGACAGCCCAAAGTTATATTTCTCTTTTAAAACAGGCAGGCCTTAACCCTGTAGTGTTAGAGCCAGCTCCTTTTAGCCTGTTGCGGCTTTTTGCATTAGGCAACCAATTGGCTAAAGATAAACCTACTGCCATTGTAGATGTGGATTATGGTATAGCCGATATTAATATCGTAAAGGATAAAATTTGCTATCTTACTCGCGATGTCTCTCTTCCTTTAGAGGCGGAATTAATATTTGATAACCTGCTTAATGAAATCCGGATGTCTTTAGATTACTATGAGAAGCTTTTTCCTGCTGAGATGATTAATAAGATATTGCTTTGCGGTGAGGCCGAACTTAAAGATTGGGACAAGACCTTAGCGCAAGATTTAAAGTTACCGGTGGAGAAGGCTAACCCTGCCAAGGCCTTAAAGATTCACAAGGTCTCACCACCCCTAAGCATGTCCGTAGCTATTGGTTTGGGTTTACGCGGTTTAAGTAAGACTATAGCAGAAGTGAATCTTTATCACATTCGGGAAGTTAAGCCAAAGGCGGCGGTAACAAAAGAGGTCTTTAAATTAACTGCCAAAACTCGCCAAGTAATATTTCGTGCTGCGCTATTATCCTGCGTAGGTCTGGTGACATTACATCTGCTGATGTATTATCGTATCGGTGAGCAAAGAAAAGAGCTGGAAAAGGTGGAGTCTTTAAGGCCCAAGATCGACTTGCCGATAGAGTCATTGTCTTATTTAGAGATGGAAGAACTAAGAACAAGATTAGAAAATAGATTATCCGTCCTAAATCTAATTATAGCTAAAAGGACTTTCCGGACTAATCAATTTAATGAATTAGCTAAGATAATTCCGCCAGATATATGGTTAACAAAATTATCTTTTAGTGAGGGGCTTTCGAGAGACAATAACATTATCCGGTCTTTAACCATTAGAGGGGCAGCTTATTGCAAAGACCCTGTAGAAGAGATAGGGATAGTTACCAAATTTGTCTCTAACCTGAAAGAAAATAAAGAATTTTCTCGGGCTTTTAAAGAAATAAAACTGGATTCGGTGGGTTCTGAAGAACTGAAGGGAAAGTCAGTGAAAAATTTTGTAATTACTTGTGTTACGAGGTGAACCCAAATGGAGCAAAAGATAGATATAACCCAGAAAATAACGCAGAAAAAAGATATAATCATTTTTATCTTGGTTATTCTAATTGCTTGTCTTATCGGATATAACCTGGTATACAGGTATAATTTAAGCAAGATAGATTTCATAAAGTTTCAAATAGATGAGGAGAAAAAGAAAAACGAGATTCTGGGAATTATTGGCATATTAGATAAGAAATTACGCGGGTATCAAAAAAGGTCTTTCTCCACAACAGAGATTACTCCAGTTGTAGATAAAATTTCGGCGTTGGCAAAGAAGACTAACATAAAAATAGAGGCTTTTAATCCCAAGCCGGCAATTTCGCAAGAGCACTATATTCAGCTCCCTTTAGAGATACCATTAAGTTGCGAGTATCACAAGCTCGGGCAATTCTTGAGCCTAATTGAAAGTAGTGAGGAATTTCTCTGGGTCACCAGACTGGATATGAAGAAACCTACTGTTACTGATTCAAAGCAGACAAGAGTTCCTAAAATAGATTTAGAACTCAGCGCCCTCTATTTAAAGAAATGAAAAGGTCTCTATTAAAGAAGATAATCTTTTCTTTTGGGTTTTTGAGTACCCTGTCCTTAATTTTGACTCATTCTTTGCTCAGAGCCCAGATTACATCAAAAGTAAGTTCTACGGAAACAGTAAAATACACAAGCCAGTATTTACGTGATCCCTTTCAAAGCCCTTTTGAAATTATTAAACCGAAAATAGAGGGGTTAGAGCCTACTGAATCAGAGCCAACCATTGGATATGAGTTGCCCCATTTACAGGTTCAAGGTATGGTTTGGGGCTCAAAAATGCCCCAGGTGATTATCAACAATACAGTGGTAAAAGTCGGTGAAGTTATTGAAAATGCCGAGATTTTAGATATCCGCAAGGAAGGCGTTTATGTGTTATATGAAGGAAGACGATATATTTTAAGACCTGCTACGCTTGAGTAAGCAGAAAGGGGGAAGATAAAAGTGAAGACGATAAAAATAGCTATATTTTTACTATTTGGCTTAACTCTTAGTTTAAGCCGGGTGCAATCAGAACCCGAGGAGTCAGATAGTTTTAAACTTGCCTCTACACAATTAAGCCAGGTGCAGGATGATGGTTCTCCGGCAATCTCTATGGATTTTCAGGAAGCCGAATTAGAAGATATATTGAAGTTGTTTTCCCAACAGGCAGGCCTGAATTTCATTGCCGGAAGTCAAAAGGTCAGGGACCGCAAAGTTACGCTTTACCTAGATATGGTTTCCGTGCAGGACGCTTTGGATACCATTATGAGCGCTAATAATTTGACTTATGAACAGGAAGAAGACAGTAAAATATTTGTGGTTAAGGAATGCGGTAAGCCAGAGATAGAAACAATTACCAAGGTTTTTCCTCTTCAATATGCACGGGTAAAGGGATATGAACTTACAGCAACAGGAGAGGTGGCAACAGAAAGTAAGGAGATCGGCATTAAAGAAATCATTGAGACGTTGCTTGTGAAGGATGCGCAAGGCAAAATAATCGGTGGAGCAACTGAAGACCCTCGAACTAATAGTTTGATTATTACCGATGTGCCCAGCCAATTTCCTAAGATTGAAGAGGCAATAAAACAGCTGGATATAAAACTTCCCCAAGTGATGATTGAGGTCGAGGTAATAGAGACCTCTCTCGATGCAATTGATAAACTGGGCATAGAATGGGGTACTCAGACCGAAGGAGAACTTGTAACTGCTGCTGGGGCAGCACGCACATCCACCTATCCCTTCACTAAACCTCAAGAAATGCGTAAGGTTGGCCCCGATGGTAATCCTATTGACGTTTACTTAGGTTATATTTCAGCAATGGACTTAGGCGGAACACTGGCTATGCTTGCTCAAGATACTAATACCAAAATTTTGGCTCGGCCGAGAATTCTCACCTTAAATAATGAAAGTGCGGAGATAAAGATTACTGCTGATACAGCGATTGCTGCTTTGCAGGAGACTTCGTCTGCAGAAGGCATTGCTACACAAACTCAATCTGCGGAGAGGGTAGAGACAGGCGTAACGCTGAAGGTTACCCCTCAGATTAATACAAAGAAGGAAATTACTATGTTCATTGAACCCTCGATAACCAATACTAAATGGTCAAAATACTTCTCCGGCACCTATGTCGATCCCCAGACAAGAAGCGCCAAAACAACGGTTGCAGTCCGTGATGGAGAAACTATCGTGCTCGGTGGATTGATTGACATTGAGGATACCAAAATCGCAAGAAAGGTTCCCATACTCGGAGATATTCCTTTATTAGGTTACTTATTCCGCAAACAAGATAATCAGGTAGTCGATAAAGAGTTAATCATCTTCATTACGCCGCATTTACTGAAAGAAGGCGCAGCGACACCAGAATTGGCTTTAGAGAAAAAGGTAATCTGGGAAGGCGAAGATTCGAGTCTAAAAGAAGAAGCAATGGAAAAAATCCTTGATCAATTTGAGAAATAATGGGTAAGCAAGATGGCCTTACGCAAATCCCGTGTAAAATTAGGCGAGCTTTTGATCAAAGAGGGTTTAGTTACTGAAGAGCAACTAGAAAAGGCCATTCAGGTCCAGAAGCAAGAAGGCAAAAAAATTGGTGAGGTTCTGGTAAAACTAGGCTTGGTTACAGAAAAGGATATTGTGGTAACTTTGGGAAAACAGCTAAATATTCCTTACGCCTCTTTAGCCAAAGGCTTACTTGAGCCCGACCCTCATCAGGATTTAGACAAATTGGTGCCAGAAAATTTCGCCCGCCAATGTTGGCTTATTCCCTTATCCCGCAATTTGAATTCTCTTACGGTGGCTTTCGCTGATCCCCTTGATGTAATTATGATGGACAATTTAAAAAAGATGACCGGATGTGATATAAATCCTATTGTGGCTAGCAAGAGCGATATTATACAGGCAGTAGATAAATTTTATGGCGAAAAAAATCTTCTTCGGGAGGCAGTTTCTGACTCGTATGAAGCAGAAACAGGGGTAATAGAAATAGAAAAACCTTTTGAAGAAGAAGGCCTAAGTTTGGATAGCCTAATTGCTAAGGCCGAAGAGGCACCTGTAGTTAAACTGGTAGATTTATTTTTAAGGCAGGCAATTAAAGATAGAGCCAGTGATATCCACATTGAACCGCTTAAGGAGAGAATTAGCATCCGTTATCGTATTGATGGCGTCCTTTATGAAATCCCTCCTCCTGCCCGCCATTTGTTTTTAGCTATTATTTCCCGAATTAAGATATTGGCTAGGTTAGATATTGCGGAAAAACGTCTACCCCAGGATGGAGCATTCACGGTCAAGGCGGAAAACAGAATCGTCGATTTAAGAGTATCCAGCATTCCTACTGTTCATGGCGAAAAGGTAGTCTTGAGAATTTTAGACAAAAGCCAGGTGCCTTTAGATTTAAGTCAACTCGGCTTTGAACCAAAAGACTTGGAGAGTTATCGTAAGGCCGTTAAGAACCCCTGGGGCTTAGTCTTTCTCACCGGTCCCACCGGATGCGGTAAATCCACAAGTTTATACGCTACCTTAAATGAAATTAAAACCCCCCATAAAAATTTACTCAGCATCGAAGACCCGGTAGAGTATCGTCTGGAAGGTATTAACCAGGTCCAGGTAAAGCCAGACATCGGGCTTACTTTTGCTAATGGCTTGCGGGCATTTTTAAGACAGGACCCTAATATCATTATGGTGGGTGAGGTAAGAGATTTAGAGACTGCTCAGATTTGTGTTCGGGCAGCGCTTACAGGACATTTGGTGTTAAGCACTTTACATACAAACGATGCCCCTACCGCTATAGGCCGCCTGATTGATATTGGCGTGCCGCCTTATTTAATTACTCCTTCTTTGCTTGTTGTGGGAGCCCAGAGGCTGGTGCGCAAACTTTGTCCTGAATGTAAAGAGGCCTACGAGCCAACTCCGGAGATCTTAGGTAAGGTTAAGTTAACTGCAGACTTAATCTATCGGCCTCGTGGATGTGACTACTGTAGCCAAACAGGTTACCGCGGCAGAAGCGCTATCTTTGAAATAATGTTAATGAATGAGCGGTTAAGAGAAACCATTGCTCGAGGAGCAAATTATCAGCAGTTACGAGAGGTAGCCAGGGAAACAGGAATGAAGACATTGTATGAAAACGGGTTAAAAAAGGTTGAACAGGGTATCACCAGTCTTGAGGAGGCCTTAAGCGTTGTGATGATAGAAGAGGCCTAATCCTAAAGGATAGACTTTCCTCATTCCTTATTAAGGAAAGGTCTAAGCCCACCAAGAATCTTACCAAATAAACCTACAATTCGTCTCTCCTTACAATCTACCTAAAAGCATTGACTTTGTAATACGACGAATGATATAATTTTTAGGTAGAGATGAAGCCAAAAAAGATTAAGGTCTTACATATAATTACCCAACTAGACTTAGGGGGAGCGCAAAAGAATGCCTTAAATATTGTAAGGCTTTTAGATAAAAATAGATATGCTATTTATTTTGTAAGTTCAAACAAAGGTCTTTTGCTTAAGGAAAGCCTTCGCATCCCTGGAGTAAAGACCATCCTTTTATCCAGCCTAAGACGTCCCATCAATTTACTCGCTGATTTGCTAACTTTATTCAGACTTACTTTATTGTTTAAGAAAGAACATATCGACTTAGTCCATACTCATAGTTCCAAAGCCGGCATCTTGGGGCGCTGGGCAGCGCACCTTGCAGGAGTACCTGTTATTGTTCATACCATTCACGGATGGAGTTTTCACAATCGACTGAATGCTTTAGTAAATTCTTTTTATGTTCTTTTAGAAAGGATAACTGCAAGATTCACTAATAAGCTGGTTGCCGTGAGCTCCAGCGATATCCAGAAAGGCCTGAACAATAAAATTGCTACAAAAGATAAATATGCGCTTATCCGTTATGGGATTGCCAGAGATGAATTTATTAATCGCAATATTGATATTGATAGGAAGAAAAAGGAGCTGGGTGTAGATGCAAATTCTTCTTTAGTAGGAATGGTTGCTTGTCTTAAACCCCAGAAGGCTCCTTGCGATTTTGTTCGGATTGCTTCCTTAGTGCTAAAGCAAAGGCCGCAAACCCAATTTCTTCTGGTTGGCGATGGCCTCTTGCGTGAAAGAATAGAACATTTAAGAGATAGTTTTAACTTAAAAGAAAACTTTATCTTAACCGGCTGGCGGAGGGACACCCCGGAGATTTTGTCTTGCCTTGATATTTTGGTCCTAACTTCCCTGTGGGAAGGGGCTCCTTTGGTATTTCTGGAAGCGATGTGTTGCAGGCTTCCTATAGTAGCCTATGATGTTGATGGAGTTAGTGAGGTGATTGAGAATGGAGTAAATGGCTTTTTAGCTGCACCTGGAGACCTCTCTGGAATGGCCTATAGGATACACAACCTCTTGGAAGATCAAGAGTTACTTAAAAAAATGGGGAGGCACGGCTTTAATCTGGTAACAGCTAATGGCTATCAGACTGAACACATGATGAAAGACTTGGACAATTTATATTATAATTTGACTGCATAGAATAATGGGCTAAAATGGGTATTGTCAGCGTTTATTCAATTCTCTTTTCTTTAATCTTAAGTCTAATTTTAACGCCTCTTTTTTGTAGTCTCGCCTTGAGATTACACGCCACTACATTAGCAAAAACCGCTATTCAACAAAAAGAATATATTCCCTATCTGGGAGGCCTAAGCCTGTTCTTTTCCTTTTTTGTTGTCGCTTTATTGATGTCCTTTCGCACAGGTTATCTTTGTCCTGAATTTAAGGGCATCATCACAGGTTCAATTGTAATTGTTCTTTTGGGACTTTGGGATGATTTTGTAGAGTTGCCGCCCTTGAGGAAATTTCTTGGCCAGACCTTAGCGGTAGCCACTCTTTGTATCTTTGGGATTACCACCAAGATAGCAACAATAGGTTCTCTGGGTAATACCTTGGTTACAATTTTGTGGGTGCTGGCTATTATTAATGCGATGAACCTATTGGACATTATGGACGGACTCTGTAGCGGTATTACCGTTATTGCAGCAGGGGCCTTTTTGGTTATATCAATTTTTGGCCAGGACATCTTAGCTTGTATTTTTTGCAGTATTTTGATCGGGGCAGGCTTAGGGTTTTTGCGATATAACCTACCGCCGGCAAAAATATATCTGGGAGATACGGGTAGTATGTTTGTAGGGTTTATTTTGGCAGCAATAGCTATTATTATTGATTATGCCCCCTTAAGGAGAGAAATCGCTTTACTTGCACCTATCTTGATCTTAGGGTTACCTTTATTTGATACGGCGTTTGTAATTTTGATGCGGTTTTTACACGGTCGCCCCCTCGTCAGAAAGAGCAGAGACCACTTTGCCCTGCGCCTTCTTAAGCGCGGCTTGAGTAAGCCAAAGGCATTGCTTTTTATGTATATATTCGGCCTTTTCTTTGCTGGCTCAGGCCTACTGATCAGCAGGGTTTCTAACCAACAGGGGATAATAATCCTAAGCGTAATTTTATTCATCTGCGGCATAGCATTGAGAAAGATAGGCTTGGTTAAGATCGATGAATAAAAAACAGCCGTTCGTAATTCTGGGTGCAGGATTGGCTGGTTTAAGCACGGCCTTTTTTCTCAAGAAAGATTATCAGATTTTTGAGAAGGAGACTACTCCGGGCGGACTTTGTCGCTCGCGACTTATCAATGGCTATATCTTTGATTACGATGGGCACCTGCTCCATTTTAAAGATAGGGCCACTTTAAATCTAGTTCAGAAACTAACGGGAAATAGCCTGCAACCAATTAAGAGAAATTCCTGGATTAGTTCTTTTGGTTGTTATACGAGATTCCCTTTTCAGGCCAATCTATTTGGTTTGCCCAAAAATATAATTAAAGAGTGTGTTTTGGGCTTTATTGATGCCCGGCTTAATGGCAATATCCATAAACACAAGCACGCTAACTTTAGACAATGGATTTTGCATACCTTTGGTCCGGGTATAGCTGAACATTTTATGTTACCTTATAACAATAAGTTCTGGACCATCCCTGCCCATAGACTTACCTGTGAATGGGTAGATGGCTACATCCCCATTCCAACAATTAAAGATGTGCTCAATGGCACTATTTTCCAGAGCAAGAAGTGCTTCGGTTATAATGCCCGATTCTGGTATCCCCGCAAAGGCGGCATAGAGAACGTTATCTTTGGCTTTCAACGGCATATAAAGAATGGCATCCATACACTACATCAAGCATCAAAAATTGATTTGAGAAAGAAAACTGTCATTTTCCAGAATGGAAGGAAGGTAAGATTTGATAAATTAGTTTCAACCTTGCCGTTACCGGAGATGCTCAGGCTCATAACGCATCTTCCGCCAAAAGTAAGAGCCGCCTTAAATAAACTGAAATATACCTCAATCTTTTGCCTTAACCTGGGGTTGGACAGAAACAATATTAGCGATAAACACTGGATATATTTCCCGGAAAAAAGATTCGTTTTCTTTCGCGTAGGCTTTCCCACAAGCTTTTCATCTTCCGTTGCACCACCGGGTAAAAATTCGTTATATGTGGAGGTCGCCTACTCTGCAGATAAACCGGCAGACCCGGCCCCTGGGCACGGGGGCCGGGTAAATAAAGAGGACTTAGTTAAAGGGACATTAAAGGATTTGTACAAAGCGGAAATCTTATCCTCTACTGATACCATTGAGGTTTGCGACGCGGTAGATATCAAATACGCCTATATAATCTACGACAAAAACTATAGAGAGAGTACACAGGTGATTCACGAATATCTAAATCGGCATCACATTTATTCTATCGGTCGTTACGGCCGCTGGAAATATATGTCTATGGAGGACGCTATCCTCGATGGAAAAGGGGCCGCTGAGTTATTAAGTTAGAAATCATTAAAAATGTTTAAAGAAAGAATAAAGAATATATATAGGCACCGCCGTGTATTATGGGATATGGCTGCCTCACAATTCAAAGCAAAATATGCGGGTTCTAAATTAGGTATTTGGTGGGCAGTGGTTACGCCAATAATCCTGGGAGTATGTATTGGTCTTATTTTCACAGTAGTGTTTAAGATAGATATTCCAAATTATACCCTTTTTGTACTTGCCGGCATTATTCCCTGGCTTTTTTTTACTAATGCTTTATGGGAAGCTATAAATTCATTCGTAGCTAACTCCTCTGTATTAAAACAAGGTATATTTCCTCGAGAGTTTATCCCCATATCTTCTGTTTTGAGTAACCTTTTAAACTTCTTTATTGGTTTTGTCTTCTTGTTGCCTCTCTTTATAATTTTGAATCTCGGGGTAATGAGACATTTATTGCTTCTGTTTTTGATAATAATACTTCATTTTCTTTTTATTGTGGGTTTAGGGCTTTTGCTTTCATCTGTGAATGTCTTTTTTCGAGACCTTACGCATTTTCTGTCTATTGGATTTATGATTTGGTTTTGGATTACACCTGTATTTTATTCCTTGGAAATGCTGCCTTTTCCTTTTCGCTGGGTTTGTCTCCTTAACCCCATGACTTATTATGTAATTTCATATAGACAGATTTTATTTCAGGCAAAACCCCCTTCACTACCAACTATATTTATCTCATTTTTAATCTCCCTGGTCTTTCTTATTATGGGATACCTTTTTTTCCTTAAAAAAGAACCAGCATTACTGAAAAGAATATGAGCGTAATAGAATTTAATGACATTTGGGAAAAATACCGCATCAAATTTATAAGAAAGGGGAAGGTTTCTTGGGAAGAGATCTGGGCATTAAAAGATATTAACTTTAATGTTGAGAGTGGTGAGGTTTTGGGGATTATTGGTGAAAACGGAGCAGGCAAGACTACTTTGTTGAAGTTAATTGCCGGTATGCTTATTCCTGATAGAGGGAAAATTAATGTTGGAGGCAAGGTATCAGTATTAATGGAATTAGGTGCGGGTTTTAACCCTGAATTTACAGGAAGAGAAAATATAACACTCAATGCAAAAGTGTATGGTTTAGATGAGAATGAGCTGGAAGAGAAGATGGATAGGATTATAGAGTTCGCTGGTTTAGGCAAATTCATCGATGCCCCAATAAAATATTATTCCCAAGGTATGTATATGCGTTTAGCCTTTGCCTTGGCTGTATTTGTGGAACCAGACATTCTCTTAATCGACGATATCTTAGCGGTTGGTGATGAAGAGGCGCAACAAAAGTGCATTAAGAAAGTCTTTGCATTAAAGGAAGAAGGCAAAACCATTGTTTTAGTTAGCCACAATATGAATATGGTAAACAAGTTATGCAATCGAGTAATTCTCTTAGAGAAAGGTAAAATTGTTCAGCAAGGGCTGTCTGAGGATGTTATTCCTTATTATTTAGAGACTGTAGGAGATAAGAGACGTATCGCCATTCTGGAAAAAGGAAAATTAAGAGCGACATTTAACAACGGTAGAATAATTCTGGCCTACAACGGTTCTTCTCTTACCAAAGGAATGGGTGGGTATGTAGCTTTCTTTGCTCCCACCACTAATAGTTGGATTTCTTCTTCTAATTTATCCTGGCAAGTAAAGTTTTCCTCAGAAGATAAATTTATTGCAGAAGGAAACTCTGAAGATGGAGCAGTTTCACAAATTTGGATATTTCAATTACAGAATGAACAGATACTGTGGCAGGTGGAAATAAAAGAAAAAGCTATAAAAGAACCGCATCTAGATTTAGTCCTTATGCCCCTTTATAAGAAATGGATAACTTTAGATAAGAGTGGCATTTTTCCTCCCTATGCCTACAAATATAACTGGCAGGATTTAGGCTTAAGTAATTGCCCCGAAGGCCTGCTGGGTATAGGTCCCGAGCTAGAAATGCAAGAGTGCCCTCACCTTATTTTGGAAAAAGAAGACAAGGATACTCAAGCCAAGCTTTTTAATACAGGTTACGAACAGGAAGGGCGCGTTATCCAGTCACATTTAAATTTAAATACTAAAAACCTTGTTTCTATCAAGATATTTTCTGAAGGAGATAATCTTGAAAAATATATTAAGAAAGCCAAGCATCAATTCTTCTTAAAGAAACAAGCCGAAGAGGCAAGACTGCGTGCTCAGCGGACTATCTCTTCAGATGAGCTTCGTCTCTTTGCTGATCTGGAAAATAAAGTAATCAGGATTTATTATAAGGGCAAAGAAGTAACTGAAGGGAGCGGCCTGCATAGTTCATTTTACACATCTGGGGCGTGGCTCCATTTAAATCATGCTCAATGGCAGATAAAAAAGATTTCCGAAGAAAAATTGTGTTTGGCCTTAGAATATAAGTCTTTACCTCTGCAGCAAGTCTTTACCCTAATTTGTCAAGAAAAAAATGTATTAGGAGTTAAGGTAGAAATTGTAGTTAATAAGCCAATGCATCTCATTGAACATCATGTAAAATTAGAACTCCGAGATAAATATAGATATTGGTTAACTGCTTATGAACAGGGTAATTTTTTATTCGAACGATACATCGACGATATTGGGCCTATTAGATTGAAAGATAGTAAAGTCTCTAAGGTACTTTTGATGCCAGAAAATGGAGACGATACTCCTAAATTATTTTTTAGTTTTCTTGCTCACATTAAAAGACGAATTATTAATATTTATAAGCGTAAGGAAACAGGTAAAGAATATATCGGCATTAATTCTCCAGCGATAGTTCCTAAAAAAGAAGAGTTGGTTAATCCTGGCAAATATACCTATTTTGAAGGAGAAATTATCTTGGGAAAAAAGATTAGATTAGAAGAAGAGCCTATTACGGTAGCAGCTATTGAGTTTAAAGAAGATAACACAAGATTTATTTTCGAGCGGGGCAGAGGAAAGATTTTCTGGAAAAATAAAGAATTGACTTCTGGGTTAGGCCTTTATAGCTCGGTTTGTTCTTTAGGAATTTGGTACGATTCTTATCAGGCAGCATGGAATGTAAATTATGAAAATGATAAGAAGATAATAGTCACGGGAGATTGGCCTTATCTTCCTATTTCACAGACTTGGCATATAGAGATGGTTGGTAAAAATTTAATCCTCTGGCAAGTAAACATGGAGATTTATGAAGAAGTCAACCTAGAAATAGAACAGGCAAATATTATGCTTTGCCCTGAATATAAGAATTGGATAGTCCCTGGCCTTAGTCAAGGTGAGTTTCTGGACGATTATATCCAGGATTATGATATCTCCCCTTTTAGATCTTGGTCCGGAAAAAGGAACGCGCTCGAAGCTATCTCAAGAAATCTACCAAAAGTTATTTTTAAATGTGGTCTGAAAAACGATAATCTGCGGGCAGTTGTGGAAAATACCGAAAATCTATACAGGTCAAGGCGGATCCAATATCAAAAAACAAATAGCCATAAATTAGTGCCAGGAAAATATCTGTATTTTAAAGGTGCGATTGAAATTGAGCCTAAAGAGTAATTGTCAAAAGTTTAAAGAACATCTAAAATCCAGAGGTATATTATATGCCTTTTGGAGGGGAATAAAATATTCTCTCTTTTTAATCAAGCAAAGAAAAGATGTAATTACTGAAGGGAGAATAAAAATAATTTGTTCTTATACTGGCCTAAACTTTTGCTGGAATAGTTATGAAGTTACTAAAGATGTAGGCCTAAATGTAGGCAT
>CAZEQA010000029.1:0-12938 GCA_964514265.1 uncultured Planctomycetia bacterium
ATATTAACAATAAAGAGGCCCACCTTTTAATTCAAGATTTAGATAAACATTTAGGTACAGATACACTAAGATTTTACCCGGGTATAAGTTATCGTCACCTGATGGTTACCAGAGATTTAGTGCCGTCTTTATTGAAAGTTAAATGTAGGCCCCCGCATGACATTACTGGACAGAGTGTATCTAAGAATCTTCCTCGCGGAAGGGAAAATGCAAATTTTTTAATTGATTTGATGCAGCGGGCGGCTAAGTTTTTAGAAAGTCACGAGATTAATAAGGTGCGCGTGGATTTGGGAGAAAATCCGGCTAATGCCATATGGCTTTGGGGACAAGGAAAACGCCCCCATATGCCTAAGTTTAAAGAGAAGTACGGAGTTAGTGGTTCGGTTATCTCTGCTGTGGATTTGATTAAAGGTATAGGTAAGATAATCGGCCTTGAGCCGATTAATGTTCCGGGCGCTACCGGATATTACGATACCGACTATCTTGCCAAGGGAAGATATGGAATAGAGTCATTAGAGCATAAAGATTTTGTCTTTATTCATGTGGAGGCACCTGATGAAGCAGGTCACAATGGCGACCTGCGCGCCAAGATAACGGCGATTGAGAGATTTGACACTCAAGTAGTGGGACAAGTATTGGGGCATTTTCAAAATCGAACAGATTTTAGAATTCTTGTTTTACCCGACCACTATACCCCCATCGCTCTAAGGACGCATACCAGAGAACCCGTCCTTTTTGCTTTATGCGGCCAGGGAGTGGTAAAAGACCAAATTGTCGCATTTAACGAATCTGCAGCTCGCGAAAGCAAGTTGAATTTTTCTCAAGGCTGGCGGTTAATGGACTATTTTATGGTTACCAGGAAAGTCTCCAACCACTGAAAATCGTCCTCCGCTTCGCGAAGGACTAGGACGATTCTGAACGAAGAGAAGAATCTCGCTAAAAGGTTATCGCCGCCTGCCTGCCGGTAGGCAGGAAGGCGATTTTCTTGTTAAACATGAGCTACCTCCAGACGCAAAACTACCTTAATTCCTTCATTAACTACGAACGGCTCAATTTCTATCCTTATAAGTTTTCTTTTAGATTGAAAAGAGTGCAAAAACTCTTGCAACTTTTGGGTAGTCCTCAGGAAGCACTTTGGGTTATTCATATTGCGGGCACTAAGGGAAAAGGTTCTACCTGTGCCTTTGTGGCGAATATTTTAAGAGAAGCGGGATTTAGGGTTGGGCTATATAGCTCTCCGCATTTGTTAGATGTAAGGGAAAGAATTAGGATACTTCAGCCTTCAGCTCTCAGCCTTCAGCTGTCAGAAAAAGAGCTAATTTCCCAAAAAGATTTTACAAGACTTATAGAAAAAATAAAGCCGCAGGCAGAAAAATTAAGAGAGACAAAATTAGGTAAACTTAGCTACTACGAAGTTTTGACTGCCTGCGCCTTTTTATATTTTAAAGAAAGTACTTGCGACTTTGTGGTTTTGGAAACCGGGATCGGTGGCAGGCTTGATGCCACTAATCTGGTTGAGTCTTCTATCTGCGCAATTACTCCTATTAGTTACGAGCACACACAGGTTTTGGGCACTACTTTAAAAAAGATAGCCGCAGAGAAAGCAGGAATTATAAAGTCCGGAACCGGCACAGTAGTAACTGCGCCACAACGACCTTCGGTATTGAGGATTATTAGAAGGCGGGCTAAGCAATGCAGAACAGTTTTATTTGAGGTAGGCAAAGATATCCAGATTAAAGAAAGGTCTTTCAGTCTCGATGGACAGTCTTTTGATGTACAAGGTATTTATGACAGATATACCCAGTTGTCAATAGGTCTTTTAGGGAGGCATCAGTTTGTCAATGCGGCAGTTGCTATAGGTTGTGTTGAATGTCTGTGCAGGCAGGGAGTGAGGATTTCCCGGAAAGCAATCAGAGAGGGATTGAAAAAGACAGATTGGCCGGGTAGACTGCAAATAGTTTCGCAACGGCCCAGACTTATTCTTGATGGAGCACAGAACCGGGCCAGCGCTTGTGCCTTAAAAGATGCCCTAAAAGAATTATTTAAATCTCGTAGTCTAATTTTGGTGTTGGGGGTTTCGCAAGGTAAAGATATAAAAGGAATTTTGGAGGAACTTGCTCCTTGTGCCTCAAGGATTATTTTAACCAAGGCCCAAAATCCTCGTGCTATGGAACCCCGCAGCATCAAAGATTTCATCAAAGCAAACCCCGTTAGCAAAGATTTTTCTAACGGGGTAAACGCAAAAGCGATTACCTCAACTAATAGCTTACCCCAGGCACTTAAGCTCGCCAGAGAAAACGCAAGGCCGAAAGATTTAATACTGGTTACCGGTTCGCTATTTTTAGTTGGCGAGGCTTTAGGGGACATCCTCCCTCGCTAAAGTGTTTTCGCCTTTAGCTTCGGAGGACAAGCTTTTTCCGAACTAAGTTGCTTGTCCTTCCGGAATTTCCGATGGCAGAAGGACTTGTCCTTGTGAGTTTTCGCTGGCAAGGAAAAAACGCTCCGATGAAAGACGATGAAAGAGTTGTTTTTAGATGATACTATAGCAGCGGTATCTACGCCGATTGGCAAAAGCGGCATAGGGATTGTGCGTCTAAGCGGGAAAGACGCACTTTCTATAGCCGATAAGATTTTTGTTGCTTCTAACGGTCTGCCTCCGTCGAAATTTCCCAGCCACAGCCTGCGCTATGGATGGATTAAAGACATTGATGAAGTATTGCTTACGGTGATGCGCGCTCCTAGGACTTATACCAGAGAGGATATCGTAGAGATTAATTGCCACAGCGGCCTGGTTGTCTTAAGAAGGATTCTGGAATTGGTTTTAAAGTTAGGCGCGCGGCTGGCTTCACCGGGAGAATTTACCAAAAGGGCGTATCTAAAAGGGCGTATTGATTTAGCCCAGGCAGAGGCTGTTTTAGATGTGGTCAATTCTCAAACTCAAGACGCGCTTAAAGCGGCCCTGGGACAATTGCAAGGCAGGCTTTCGCAAAAAATAAATGTCCTGCGCAGAAATGTCCTGGATATTCTGACCCAGCTTGAGGCTTCCATTGATTTCTCTGACCAGGACATAGAGCCGGAATCACAAGAAGAATTGTTAAAGAAAATGATTGAAACTTCTTGTGGCTTAAAAGAACTTCTGGATAATGCAGATAAAGGTGTAATCTTGCGCGAGGGCGTAACTTGTGCTATCTGTGGCCGGCCAAATGTAGGCAAGTCTAGCCTTTTGAATGCCCTCTTGAGAAGAGATAGAGCAATTGTTACTCCTATCCCCGGGACAACCAGAGATACCTTGGAAGAGACGCTGGACCTTTTCGGGATTCCCTTGCGTTTAATCGACACGGCGGGAATTATTAAGGGAAGAGATTTGGCAGAAAAGGAAGCGGTAAAGAGAAGCAGAAGATGCATAAAAGAAGCGGCATTGGTTCTTTTGGTTTTAGATGCCAGCAAAGCCCTGACTTCTGAAGACTTAGGCCTATCGCGGTATATTTCACAACGATCGGCTTTTCTAGTTTTAAATAAACAGGATTTACCGGCGAAGATAACCCAAAATGAACTCAAACGACTTTTGCCCGAGAGAAAGGTTTTAAGCGTTTCTGCTCTTTATGCTACCGGCTTAGGCAAGTTAGAAAGAGAGATTGCCGACTTCATCTGGCAGGGAAAGGCAAGTTCCAACGGGCAACTGTTAGTTACCAATATCAGGCACAGAGAGGCGTTAAAAAAGTCCCAAAAATTTGTGCAGCGGGCAATTAAGGCATTAAAGATAGGCCAGAGCGCGGAGATTATTGCCTTGGAGATAAAAGAGGCAGAGCTCTCTTTAGGTGAAATAATTGGAAGAATAAGTTGCGAGGATGTCTTAGGGCGGATCTTTTCCCAATTTTGCATTGGGAAGTAAGTGAGGCTATAACTTAGCGAACATAAGTGTGAGCTAAGTTATTTGGCCGAACTTACCCCACACCCAGATACTTCATAGAGTTTCTTCGAAGCAACTGGGCGTGGGGTTAATTCGCACAAACTATAAGGAGAATAACTAAAGAGGATGAATTTATGTCACACTTCGTGTTCCATAAATTCAGTGCTCATTAAAAGCTTGTTTTTTATACCTTTGTCTACTATAATAAGTAAGGCCCAAACTTACGGAACAAAGTGACGTAAGTTTGTCGGCCGAACTTATCCTTGACATTTTTCTATAATTCAACTCTTGGAAAATGTCAAGGATTTAATTCGTGCATATAACTTACGTCGCACTGTGTGCTCCGTAAGCTATGCGCTCATTAAAGAGGTGGAAAATGAAACCGTTACGCGTAGTTTATTTGCTGGTGTTATTGATAAGCGTAGGCTTGGCCGCCCTTTTTTATTATCAATATCAAGCGAAAGATAAAGAGCTGACGCAATATCAACATTTAAGTCGCTTATCTGAAGAGGTATTTACGAAAGTGGACGCCAGATTGGAAGAGACTAAAAGGGAATTAGACCGGTCTTTAAAAGAAATAGAAAACTTAAACAAGACTATAGCAGATTTAGAAAAGCAGAACTTGGGCTTTAAGGATGAGCTTCAGGCGCTAAAGGTAGAGAGAGAAAAGCTAGAGGCCAATATCGCCGGCCTTATTGAAGAGAGGAATATTTTACGGAAGAAGTTCTATTCTATAGAAGAATTACAAAAGGCAATCAGAATTGCTATAAAAGAAAAAATCCGCAAGAGACGTTTAGCCAAAATAGAAATGCTCAGGCAGCTGGATGAGGTAGCTCTTCGGGAAGGAAACAGGGGTTACCTGCTCAGGGGCGGTAAATCAACTTTTAAAGCAACCAAGGTGCGGGTAAAGCTTGAGCCTGTGAAGAGACTAATTAAATGAGAAATCTTTTTAGCCAACTGTCTAAAAATCAGATATTCGTTACGGTGCTTTTGGCCTGGTTCATTGCCCAGAGTGCCAAGGTATTTTTGGGTGTAATTTCTGAGAAGAGATTTAATTTTAGATGGTTTGTGGATACGGGGGGGATGCCCAGTTCTCATGCAGCGACGGTTTCGGCCTTGGCCACTGCCACGGGATTAAAATATGGAATTGCGTCTCCTATTTTTGCAGTAACTTTAGTCTTCGCCTGGGTAATTATGATGGATGCCCAGGGTTTTAGGAGATCTGCAGGAAAACAGGCAGAGATTTTAAATGTGATTTTAGACGATATTTATTGGAAGAAGAAAATAAAAGAAGAGAGGCTTAAGGAACTTCTGGGACATACGCCCGTAGAGGTCTTAGTTGGAGCCACTATCGGAGTTTTGGTAGCGATTATCTTTATGTGAAGAGGAGGCAGAGGTGAATAGGAAAATAGTAATAGGAGGTTTGGTAAGTTTGGCAATCTGCTTAATTGTGATCGGCGTTGTCAACCAGAGCAAAAAGGCCGCCCCGCCTAAGGAAGAAGGTAAATCCGAAGCAGACGCGCTTTATAATACTGCTATATCTTGGCAATCCAAGGGCGAGCTGGATAAGGCAGCCAAACTCTATCAAGAGATGATAAAAGGATTTCCCAATTTTAAAGAGATTTCTGCTGTGGAAGAGAGATTGTGGGATTTAAATATAAAGATTTTGTTTTCTCCTCTTGTTACAGAAAAAGATATTATCTATAAGGTAAAGCCGGGGGATACCTTAGGCAAAGTTGCCGCTAAATATAATACTACTGTAGATTTAATCAGGCAGAGCAACAATTTAAAAGGCGATTTAATCAGGCCCGGAAAGCGTTTGAAAGTATCCTGTGCTAAATACAGTATAGTTGTTGATAAGTCGCAGAATTCACTTATCCTGAAGGCAGACGACGAGATTTTCAAAATCTACTCTGTGGCCACAGGAAAATATAATTGTACACCTGTGGGGACCTTTAAGATTGTGGAAAAGTTAAAGAACCCCCCTTGGTATAGAAGTGGGGCGGGGCCAATTTCGGCAGACAGCCCGGAGAATATTCTGGGCACAAGATGGCTGGGACTTTCTGAGCCAGAATACGGAATTCACGGAGGCGCAGTTAAGGAGGACTTAGGCAATCAAGTTACCGAAGGCTGTATTAGAATGCTCGATTCCGACGTAGAAGAATTGTTCAGCATTTTGCCCCGCCAGACTGAAATAGTTATCGTGGACTAAATGAGGCCCAGACTTATGGAGCAAAGCGAGCATAAGTCTGTGGCCGAGATTCTTCACTGTGTTCAGAATCGCCCATCGAAGTCCTTAAGCGAAGGGCGAATTTATCCTTGACATTGAAAATGTCAAGGATCAAGTGCTCACTGAAGAAGGTGAAAAAGAATGAACGGAAGCGGATTAGATTTTGAAAAGCCAATTTTGGAACTAGAGCGAAAGATCGAAGAGCTCAAGGCACTTACCGAAACTGAAGAGATAGACCTTTCTTTAGAAATAAAGCAGCTCACGCAAAGACTTGAGAAATTAAAACGTGAGATTTTTGCCAACTTGACTGCCTGGCAAAGAGTGCAGGTTGCCCGTCATCCCAACCGGCCTTATACTTTAGATTACCTCAATTTAATTATGAAAGATTTTATACAGTTGCATGGGGATAGGCTCTTTTCCGACGATAAGGCCATCATCTCGGGGCTGGCCACAATCGATGGGCAGGAGATTATGGTTATCGGCCATCAAAAGGGAAGAGACACAAAAGAAAATTTGCTGCGCAATTTCGGCTGTGCCCATCCTGAAGGATACAGGAAGGCCCTGCGGGTAATGAGACTGGCAGAGAAATTTGCTCTTCCCATTGTAATATTTATTGATACGCCAGGGGCATATCCGGGAATTGGTGCGGAAGAACGCGGGCAGGCACACAGCATTGCCTATAATTTAAGAGAAATGGTGACTATCGGCGTGCCGATAATTGCTACTGTTATCGGCGAAGGAGGAAGCGGCGGGGCTTTAGGTATTGGCATAGCAGATAGAGTATGTATTCTGGAGAATGCCTATTATTCGGTTATTTCCCCGGAGGGATGCGCGGCTATTCTCTGGAGAGACAGAGCCAGGGCCCCTGAAGCTGCAGATGCCTTGAAACTTACCGCCGGTGATTTGCTCAAGTTGGGCATAGTAGATGAGGTTATTAAGGAGCCATTGGGCGGGGCCCATCGCGATCCGGTTGCTTCTGCCAAAAATGTTGGTATAACAATCAAGAAATATTTACAAGAGCTCAAACTCTTACCTGAGAAGGAGCTTTTAGAGAAGAGATATAAAAGATTCAGAGAAATAGGTATGTTTGAGGAAGACAAATAGTAGTTGCCCAATTTACTTGTGTCCTCCTTAGCATTCGCTAAGGGTAAGCTTAAGGGGTATTGGGCAATTTGGCCGGAGTGGTGAAATTGGCAGACGCGCTAGACTCAAAATCTAGTGGGGTTTACGCCCCGTGTCGGTTCGACTCCGACCTCCGGCACAAAAAGGGGTCAGGCGCTTTTTTGCTCTTTTCCCAAAAAAGCGCCTGACCCCTTTTAATGGTGGAGCCGACGGGAATCGAACCCGTGATATCACAATGCCATTGTGATGTGATCCCGCTTCACCACGGCCCCCCATAAAATTGGACTATACTATCTAAGACCTAATTTGTCAACGGTCCTAGGTCTTTTTACCGGCAAAGGCCTTTAAAAACTCGAGCGGAAGAGGTAGCACAATTATAGAAGAACGTTCGGAAGATATATTTGCCAGAGTTTGTAAGTACCTCATCTGCAGGGCCATTGGTTGGTCGGAAATAGTTTCGGCTGCCTGTCTTAATTTTTCCGCTGCCTGGTATTCTCCTTCTGCACTGATGACTTTGGCCCGGCGTTCTCTTTCTGCCTCGGCCTGACGGGCCATTGCCCTCTGCATCTCTTGAGGTAGGTCCACATGCTTTATTTCCACAATGGAGACCTTTACTCCCCAGGGGTCGGTTTGCTTATCAATTATTTCCTGTAAAGAGGCATTTATCTTTTCTCTATTAGAAAGTAAGTCATCGAGCGAGACCTGGCCCACCACACTTCTTAGGGTTGTCTGAGAAATCTGCGAGGTAGCGAAATTGTAATCTTCAATTTCGGTAATTGCTTTAATAGGTTCCATGATGCGATAATACACTACAGCGTTAAGCTTTACCGAGACATTGTCTCTGGTAATTATGTCCTGGGGAGGCACGTCTAAGGTAATGGTGCGCAGGCTTAGTCTTTCCGAACGGTCAAAGGGAATAAAGACAAAGATAATCCCGGGACCTTTTGGTTGCGAGAGCACTCTCCCTAGGCGAAAGATTACTGCTCTTTCATACTCCCGCAGGATTTTAACACAACTTGTCAGCCAGAGGCCAACAATAACCGCAAATATCAACATTTTATTCACCCCCTTTTAATGAGTACTGAACTTATGGAAGCACAAAGTGCGAGATAAGTTCATCTGCTTTAGTTCTTCTTCTTTAGAATGTGCGAATTAGATACTTGACATTTTCAATGTCAAGTATCTCTCCTCTTCAGTCGAAGATGTCAAGGATTCTTCCGGACATACAGTTTTAATCCCTCCACTTTTTCAATAACTACCTTTTCACCTTTAGTGATTTTTTCACTGCTCTCGGCATCCCAGATTTCTCCGTGGATAAAGACCTTGCCCTTGGCAGAGATATTGGTTTTGGCAAGGCCGATCTGCCCAATCAGGGCTTCTCCTCCACTGATTGTTTTTCTTCTGTGGGCCTTAACTGTCAGGGTTATCAGAAAAGTGGAAATCAGTCCTAAAGAAATAGCCACAGGAATAATTATCTTTAAAGAGACCTTCAGGAATTCAGAGGGTTGGTTAAATAATATTGTTGAGCCAAAGACAAACGAGGCTATTCCTGCCAGAGTAAAGGCGCCAAATGTAGGAGTGAAGGCCTCAATAATAAAAAAGCAGATTCCCAGAACTATTAAAAAGACCCCTGCATAGTTTGTGGGTAAGACCTGAAAGGCATAGAAAGCAAGTAAAAGTGAGATGATTCCCGCCAGCCCCGAAAAGCCAAAGCCGGGATGAGTTATTTCATATAAAAGGCCGAAAAATCCCAACGTCATCAAGATATAAGCAAGATTGGGATTGATTAAATGGTTGAGGAATCTTTGCCGAAAACTGAGCGTAATAAATTCAAGTTGCGCCTCTTTTGTATGTAAAGTAACTTTTCGCGTGGCAGTCTCAACTGTCTTTTTATCCAGTTCAGCCAAAAGGGCGTTTAGGTCTTTGGCTACCAGATCAATTACCCCTAATTTTAAGGCCTCTTTTTCAGTAATAGAGACACTTTCGGTAACTGCCTGTTTGGCCCAGCGCACATTTCTGCCTCTTGCCTTGGCCAGAGATTCAATCCAGGCAACAGAGTCGTTGGTGATTTTCTCTTGCATCTGGTTATCAACGCTGCCCCAGGACTTATTCATTACCACAGGATGTGCTGCCCCGATATGAGTAGAATCAGCCATCGCGGCAACATGGCTGGATAAGGTAATAAATACTCCTGCTGAGGCCGCCCTTGCCCCTTGCGGCCAGATATACACAACTACGGGAAGAGGGGAATTCATTATTTCTTTGACTATTTTATGTGTGCTCTCCAGAAGCCCTCCGGGAGTGTCCATCCTGATAATCAGGCACTGGGCGTTCTCTTTTTGCGCCGTCTGAATAGCCTGGGCGAGGACTTCATGGACTACAGGATTAATAATCATATCGTTAATATCTACCACGGCTACAACTCGAGAATCCCGTGTCTGGGAGAAGGCAGGAGGCGGGTAAAGCAAGAAAAGCATCCCGGCCACAAGCAAAATAGAGGCAGTTGCGATGAATATACCTTTTCTCTGTTCCATAGTATATTCAGTATAATTGCCCGAACCCCAAATGTCAAATAGTTTCTCTTGTCTTATGGGACAATTTATGCTATGGTATAAAAAAGTATAAATACTATACCACTACGAAAATTGTTTTAGCTTATTGCCGAAGACAATTTTCTTGAAATTTTTAGTTGGCCATGAAAGAACAAACATACCCATTTAAGAAGATTGAAGCCAAGTGGCAGAAGTATTGGCAAAAAATCGGGCTCTTTAAAATGGACCCGCAATCTTCCCGGCCTAAGTACTACTGCCTGATGATGTTTCCCTATCCTTCTTCGGCCCTGCATGTGGGCCACGGCCGCAACTATATTATTGGTGATGTGGTCGCCCGCTTTACGATGATGAAGGGATTTAATCTGCTCACCCCCATGGGCTGGGATGCCTTTGGCCTTCCTGCGGAGAATGCGGCAATAAAAGACGGTGTCCATCCGAAAATTTCTACCTTAAGAAATATTGCCCAGATGAAAAAGCAGTTAAATTCCTGGGGCACAGGTTATGATTGGGATAGAGAACTGACCTCTTGCCTTCCCGATTATTACAAATGGACCCAGTGGATATTTTTAAAGCTTTACGAAAAAGGCCTGGCCTTTAAGAAAAAGGCAGCAGTAAACTGGTGCCCCTCCTGTCAGACCATTCTGGCCAACGAGCAAGTGATCGAGGGAAAATGTTGGAGATGCGATAAGCAGGTAACGGAGAAGGTGTTGGAGCAATGGTTTTTCAAGATTACTGCTTATGCCCAGCGGCTGTTAGACGATTTAACGAAATTGAAAGAGTGGCCGCAACGGGTGAAGATAATGCAGCAGAATTGGATAGGAAAGAGCTTGGGAGTGAGGATAGATTTTCCCGTAGTGGGCGAAAAAGAAGCTCTCAGCTGTTTTACTACAAGAGTGGATACTATATTTGGGGCAACTTATATGGTTTTAGCGCCCGAACATCCTCATGTTGAAAGGTTAGTAGAGGACGCTGGGAATAAAGAAGATATTCTTGCGTTTATCGAAAAGGTAAGAAATCAAAGTAAAATGGCCCGTGCTGATGTTGAAGTAAATAAAGAGGGTATCTTTACGGGTAGATATGTAATTAATCCGGTAAATAACCGCCAGATACCTCTCTGGATTGCCAACTATGTGTTAATGGAATATGGTACAGGCGCGGTAATGGCTGTGCCTGCCCATGACCAACGGGACTTTGAGTTTGCCAAACAATACAATTTGCCGATTGAGGTAGTGATTGACAATCCCCAACAGCCATTAAATGCACAAATGATGCCTCGGGCCTATGTGGACGACGGCATAATGGTAAATTCTGCTCAGTTTAATAATCTGGATAATCGCCAGGCGCAGGAGTTAATCGCCGATTTTATGGAAGAGAAAAAGATTGGCCAAAGGACTGTTCATTATCGTTTAAGAGACTGGTTAATTTCCCGCCAGAGATACTGGGGCGCACCCATACCGATCATCTATTGCAAAAAGTGTGGCCAGGTGCCTGTTGCAGAAAAAGATTTGCCGGTTTTACTTCCGGAGAAGGTAAAATTTAAGCCCACAGGAGTTTCTCCGCTAAAACAGGTGCAAAGTTTCATCGACGCGCGCTGCCCTCAATGTAAAGGAAGAGCTATTCGAGAAACTGATACTATGGATACCTTTGTTGATTCCAGCTGGTATTATCTGCGTTATCTTTCGCCGAAGGAAAGAGAAAGGGCTTTTGATAAGGCAATGGTGAATAAATGGTTGCCTGTTGACCAGTATATCGGCGGTGTGGAACATGCTATTTTACATCTTTTATATTCCCGCTTCATTACCAAGGTCTTTTATGATATGGACCTCATAACGTTTGATGAGCCCTTTAAGAGACTGTTTACCCAGGGGATGATTGTCAAAGACGGGGCCAAGATGTCTAAATCTAAGGGCAATGTGGTTAGCCCCGATGAGCTTATTGCTAAATACGGTGCTGATACAGTACGCCTTTATACCCTATTTATTGGCCCGCCGGAGAAGGATGCCGAGTGGAATGACCGGGGTGTAGAAGGGGCCTGGCGCTTCTTAAACAGGGTATGGAGGCTGGTAGAGAAGCGCAAAGCGCAAAACGCAAAGGGCAAAACTAAAAGATCGGATAACACAGAAAAATTAAAAAGAAAGACGCACCTGACCATTAAAAAGGTCACCGAAGATATTGAGCGGGAATTTCATTTTAATACCGCAATTTCCGCAATTATGGAACTGGTAAATGCGATTTATAAGGCAGAAGATGAAGATGTGGATTCGGCAGCGATGAAAGAGGCTATTGAAACAGTTGTTATTTTACTTTCGCCTTTTGTGCCGCATATAGCCGAAGAGATGTGGCAGAGACTGGGGAAGAAAAGTAGCATCTTTCGCCTTTCTTGGCCTGGTTACGATAAAGGGGCAATTCAGGAAGAGCAGGTCTTGATTGTGCTGCAGGTAAACGGCAAAGTCCGGGGCAAAATAACAGTGCCGCATAATCTAGAGGAAGAGCGACTAAAAGAACTTATCTTGCAAGACGAGAAAATAATCAAATGGATGGGGGCGAAACCCATTAAGAAATTTTTTATAGTACCAAAAAAATTAGTGAGTATTGTAGTATAGATGTTTGACTTAACCAAACAGGAGAAGATAATTTTAATATTTTTGAGTTTGAGCTTTGTCGCCGGATTGGGTGTCAGTGCCTATAAAAAATCACGCCAGGAATTAGAACTCGATATCCAGCCTTATAAAATAGATTCTATTAGAGAAAAATCTGATGAATTTATCGAACGGCAACGCTCAATCAATATTAACACTTTTAAAATAGATGAACTTACGCGGCTGCCTGGGGTAGGTGAAAAAATAGCCGCCAGAATACTGGACTATCACAAAATGCATGGGCCCTTTAAGGCTAAAGAGGAATTGATGCAGGTAAAGGGTATCGGCCAGAAAAAGCTTGAAAAGATTAAGGAACTAATAGTCTTAGAATAAATTTTCTTGATATCCCTTTATTTTTGGTTTACACCTGCTTCTTTCTATTTCTGATTTTTGCCTTAGCCGGCTTGAATAAGAAAGTTTTCTTTTCTCTATCTCTGGCTGCCGCTATATTTTTCGCCGGAACCCCCCACCTTAAAAACTCCGAG
>CAZEQA010000030.1:0-2267 GCA_964514265.1 uncultured Planctomycetia bacterium
TCTTTACATCTCTTTATAACTAATTAATCTTATATTTAATTTACGGAAAAGTTCTTTTAATTTAGGATTGAGCAATGCATGTAATTCATGCTCTCGCGCTACATTCAAATGATATCTTTCCCGGTAAAGAAAGCTGTTTTCCTGTTCACCAGCAATATATCCCGGGTGACATATTATTTCTGTTACGCCATCTTTTAGACAGTAGAATAACTTTTCATACTTCTCAGCTGTCATATTTCCTGACTCATATAATCCATAGGAATAATCTGGATTCTTTACGGAGTGCATTTGATTAAGAACTCGCACTTGCTTTGAGGCAAGATTAACGAGTAATGTTTTATATAATCCCGCTCTAAAGATACTTAAAGGATTAAATGTAAGTTTACGAAGATAAGCAAGCTCATTAACGACTCTCATTTTAAAGATTCCATAAGTCTTTATTAACTTTATACAAATTTCAGAAATAGACTTAATTAGATGGAGGTGTTTTTCACTATCAAGATGAGTAATAATTATACCTCTATCTAAAGCCTTCTTGATTTGTGCGTCACATTCAAATTCCAGTTCCGTTAAACTAATTTTCTTTTGATATATGCCTTTTAATATTTTAAAGATGTCTCGCAAAAAAAATCCATTTTTATCCGTAAGAGTTCTTACTTTGTAAGCGGGTAGAACAGGTTTACCTCTGACAATATTTATGTGAATTCCTATGTCCAGCCCTGGATTTTCTCTAATTAACTTTAGGGCATCTTCAAAGCCAGGCATGTTTACCATTAATGATGCGCTTGTCAATATTCCTTCTCGGTAAGCCCTTACTATCCCATTGTTTACGCCCTCAGTTAGACCAAAATCATCAGCATTAATAATAATCTTTTTCATAACTTGTTAGATTTAACGCGCTTATCTAAGTAATGTTAAATCAAGAAAGATATCTCTTAAACTACACTCTTTACATAAGGGGATTTGATTAGTTTCCTCTAATATCTGCTTTCGAAATGAGATGTATTTTTCGTTATTCCAGATTTGCTGAAAACTCATATTAGTTACATTTCCCAATACATAATCGCCTTCCATATCAAAGCAACAAGGCACAACGCTTCCATTCCAGAGTATCAGTGTTGATATCCATGGTCGATAGCATATACCGTTTTTCGAATTGCTTCGGTAAGCCTTTCGGATATATCTATTGTTCTTGGGAAGAAAACTTCTGTCAGGCGGAGTATATGGAAAGTTAATTCGCAATGTCTTAATCAATCCTTTATCTACCCCCAAGCTACGTACCATTTTCTTAAATTTAGAAATCTCTTCCTCTGTATCTCTCGTAACCAATAATTGTAAATCAATAAAGGGTTTTAACCTATTCCCCCGCTCTTTGATTATGGATTTTACATTTTTGACGACTCTTTCGAAGCTATCACTTCTTTTATATCTTCTATAAGTCTTCGAGCTTGCACAGTCAAGAGAAATAACCAACTCGTCTATCCCACAATTGACCAAATCCTTTATATTTTCCTTAGCATAAAAATTGCCATTCGTGCTCAGCCTTACAAAAATCCTTTTCTTTTTTGCATATTTAACCATTTGGTATATTTCCGAATTTAATAAAGGTTCACCTAAGTTATATAATACTAAATATACTATCCCCTCTTCCAACTGGTCAATTATCTTTCTAAATTCTTTAAGAGACATATCTCCCTTGGGCCGCCTCAGCTCGCCTTTACCTGTCAAACATAAAACGCATCTTAAATTACATCTATTCGTGGGTTCTATTGCAATAAGAAAAGGCAAACCTGTAAATTTTGGCTTTCGAGATAAATAGGAAAATATAACTATAAGGAAATTAAGAAGTCTTTTGTTACAGAATACAGCTTTTACTAAAGTCGAATATTTAATTAACAATCTTAAAATATTTTTCATTCATCTACTATAACTTATAAGTGATGAGTGCCTTTCGTATTCAAGATGGCCTTCAAATTAAGAGAATATATATAGTTCATCTCAATTCTGGTGTCACACCAACAAGACGTACATCCATCTAACCGCAGATTCATGAAGGCATCTTTGAAACCTTGACTTAGGCAATTTAAAGGTTTGTTGTTAAGAATCAAATTCCCGCAAGGAAAAATATCTCCATTGGGCTCAATGCGGCAGTAGATTTTTCCTGCGCAACAATTTATCTTCCGATTACTAGGCCATTGATAAAGATATTTTAAACCGCTGATTGAATTACCGATGTTTTTATTACCTTCTCTTTTTTTAGCAATAAG
>CAZEQA010000030.1:2277-4560 GCA_964514265.1 uncultured Planctomycetia bacterium
TTGATGACCAATTTATATTTTTCTTTCCGAGGAAGTAAAACTTTAATATTTTCTTCAATACTAAACGGAATAAATTCTATAATAGTAAAATTTACAACCGCATCAAATTTTCTGGCAAAGTCTAAAATGAAGTCAATGTAATCTATATTATAGCTTGTCAATACCGTATGGAGTTTTACATAAATATTATTTTCTTTTGCTACCTTTATGGCTCTCAATACGTGCAGATAACTACCTTTTTGCCTCTGTCTATCGTGAACTTCTTGAGGACCATCGTAGCTTAAACTAAGAGAATCTATATTTCTAATGCTATAAATTCTTTCAGGAATTAATGTCCCGTTACTACTAATTCCTACACGGATTCCTTTACTTTTTGCATAACTTGCTATTTTCCCGATGTCATCTCTCAATAGAGGCTCTCCCCCTGTAAAATTAATACTATATGTACCCATCTTAGATAACTGGTCAATGATGGAAAATATCTGTCTTGCAGTCAATTCCTTTGAATTATTTGCCCATCTTACACAATAGGCACATTGCCAATTGCATCTATTTGTAAGAGACCAACCTACTATCAAAGGAATCCTTTTGCCAAAGAATTTTGCCTTTAACAAATTATATGCGGCTAATATTTCAGCTTTCCCCATCTAATTCCCTATCCAGTCAAACCAATTTCGTTATGTTAAAAATGGTATCTAATTTGAGAGAAAATAAACAATTGAGTTCTACAAATGAGGCACACCAACATTCTTTACAACTGAGGGGAGTAAGATTGTCAAAGGCTCTTTTAAACCCAAGGCCTGCACAGTTTACTGTATGATCCTTTCTTTTATTATCACCACATCCATAGAGACTGCCATCGGGTTCAATACGACAAACAATTAAGCTATTGACGCATGGCAGTTTTGTGGGCCTTGGCCAATTATAAAGATGCCTTAGTCCAGATATAGAATTGCCTATATACCTATTTTTTCTCTTTTCTCTTATCAACTTAGCAATTACCTGTGAATACTCTTTCCCAAAAGGTGCCAAGGAATTAATGCTCTTACCTTCAAGCAATAATCTAGTTGCGGGTTGAAAAACCACAACTGTTTTTAGCTCTTTTGCTTTATTTAAAATAAAATCAATAGTGTTAAGGTTAAGTCTCGATAGCACTGTAATAAACCTAACCTTTATATTTTTTTGCCTAGCCAGTTCTATGGCATCCATTACTTCTCGATAAGAATCCTTACCTCTAATCGCATCGTGTATTTCTTCAGGGCCATCAAGGCTTAAAGATAATAAGTCGAGGTTAGCCAAGCCCTCTATTCTTTTAGAAACCAAAGAACCGTTAGAATTTAAAGCGGCGCCTATTCCTTTCTTTTTACAATAACTCAAAATTACCTCGATGTCGTCTCTTAATAAAGGTTCGCCCCCCGTAAAGTGTATCCTCTGGGTTCTTATCTGAGCCATTTCATCTATCAATGAAAAAATTTGTTTAGTATTTAGTTCTTCAGATTTATTATTCCAGATACCGCAATATTTACACCGGTAGTTACACCTATAAGTTAGTGACCAACTCACTATAATTGGAAATCTCCTTTTTAATAATTTTGCTTTTAACAACATATAAGCAGCTAATAACTTATTAGAAGTCTTCATTTAGACACTTCCAAATTTTGTTTGCAAATGGCTCGACTCTTGGCAGTATTGTTACAGCAATCTGCTCAGCCTACTTTTTTCAGCCTTTTTTAAGTATTCGTCAATAAGATTCTCAAAATATTGCATTTTTTCTTTATAGAAATTTGTACACATTTCTTTATATCTTCCTAATTTATTTGTTGGCAGATAATACCAAAGAACAAATATGTTGAACAAAATTAATTGGAAACACCTGGCTTGCATTTGACGATCTATTTTTGTCCCTTTAACATTTTTTGCAGGGAAAATCCCCATTTTGAACAATATTTCACCGGCAGTAGGATTTTTGTAGTCCGATTTATGTTCGAATACCTGCAATTGCAGAATTTTTGGATTTATCCTATCGAGATATCCTATGTTTTTGGGCTGATCAAATTCAAATACTGGAATAGAGTAATTAATTCCATATCGGGAATACATGTTTTTAATTTCATTAATCACCTCTATCATCTGTGCGGGGAAAAGAGGCATGTTCTTGTTTGCCCCATCACATACCTGATTTATATCATTTTCTAAGCAGTAAATTAAAGAACGGATATGCATAGCCAACTTACACAGACCACAAGTGGAAAGTAGTAAAAACCTATATTTAATAAAGTTGTA
>CAZEQA010000030.1:4570-5180 GCA_964514265.1 uncultured Planctomycetia bacterium
TTAGAATAAGATATTTTTTTAAACAATCTGTCCACATTTATAATCTTATGAGTAAATTTATTTTCTCCAAATTTATCTTTAAGCCTTTTCACGTTTACTTTAGAATTAGTTACAGAAAATAGACCAAAACGATCAAACGTTAATAAATGGACTTTATCGAATCTTTCTGCCATCAAAGCAGCAGTACAAGTTGAATCGGTTCCCCCAGAATATAAAACTACAATCTCTTTCATTTTGAAGTCACTTTTTCGCTTTTTAGTTCTTTAATGATGAATTTAAATATAGATATATATATCAAAAAAAAGAATTGCGTTAACCAACCAAGAATTTCAGAATATATAATTCTTATTCGCCACGGCAACATTATTCCGATAAGACAAATAGCGAGGGCTATAAACTTTCTAAAAAGTATTACCATTACATCTATCCCTTACATCAATAACCGGTGTGTCAATAAATATTCAGTCTCCCCTTGTACGGGTCTTATTCAATTTCCTAATTAAATAGGACTGTAAAATTAACCCAAGCATCAACGCTAGGTTTTTCAAAAATTTTGTTTTATATACGGTTTTAAACATCAGACGCCATATTCTTTTTGGATTTAAATAGA
>CAZEQA010000030.1:5190-8296 GCA_964514265.1 uncultured Planctomycetia bacterium
TTATTTAATGACGGAGAGGAATCTGTATATGGCCTCTTCCGAGAATAATAACAAAGACTTTCGCAGTGGCCCAAGGCTTTTTTATTTCCTTCATTTAAATCCCAAGATTGATAAAATTGTATAATGTTATGATAATTTGTAACTTTAAAGAAATAGGCCAAGTCCAAGTTGGAATGAACCGCAAAATTAACTGTTTGTAACATTTCTTCTTGTGTTTCTGTAGGAAAACCTAACATAAAATATCCACCCACAATTATCCCTTTCTGCACAGTCTTATTAATAACTTCATTTACTTCATTAATATCTAAATTCTTTTTAATTAATCTTTGAAGCCGAGGAACCGCTGTCTCAATACCATACACCAGTTTATATGTCCCCGCTTCTCTAAACAGCGCTATTAATTCGTCAGTCATCAAATCAGCTCGAATACCATGCGGAAACGCAAGAGTAAAGTTTCTCCCTGAATTAATAATTGAGCGACATATCTGTTTTGCTCTTTCCGGATCGCAATTAAAGACAGGGTCGAAAATATGTATTTCTTTAACTCCGTATGTATCATGGAGGAATATCATCTCGGCAACGACATTATCCGGTGAACGTGCCCTAAACCTTTTCCCGGATATTTCTCTATTACAGCAAAATGTGCAATCAAAAGGGCAACCTCGTGAAGTAAGTATGGGGGCATAGAAGTCTTCTTTCAAGGCGCCGTTCCAATTTGGATATTTGGCATATTCTTTGATATCGATTAAGTTCCAAGCTGAAGAAGATATCATAACTTTATCAAGATCCTCAATGTAGGCACGTGGCTTATTTGTAATGACCTTTCCGTCAGTTTTGTAAATAATGCCGTTGGCCTTGGAAATATCCATCTGATTTTCTAAAGATTTTAATAACTCAATTATTGATATTTCTGCTTCTCCAATTATACTATAATCAATGTTTCCATCTTTTAGTAAATATTCTTTCGCAATACTTGCTAACTGTCCTTCGGTTACAATAATAATGTTCCCATCTAACTTTTTAGCAAGCGAAGCTACTCCATGCACTAAATCGGCTTCCCAAACTAAACCTTCCAAACAAACAATATGGGGATGAAAATTATTAACCTCTTTATCAACATCATCTAAAGAAAGACCTCTTATACCCATATCAACAATCTTAATTTCATATTTATCCTTAAAAGATTCCATAATCATAGATGCTATATAGAGTAGTGGTATAGGAGGCACAGGGCCTCCTAATCCTACATTTTTAAAGGTTCTTAATAGTAGTAGCTTTTTCATAACGTATTTTCCCACAAAGGGTTATTAAATTTTTAAAATAAAGCATAGATTGCCGGCAAAATCGATTGATTTCCGGTTAAGCTAACAAATAGGCTTAAAAAAATAAGTATAAGCAGAAGTGGCAATAGCCACCATTTCTTATTCTCAATAATTAATATAAATATCCGCCATAAAACTTCTTTATTCCTCGAAAAAGAGGATTTCTTTTTCACTTATCTACCTTTCCAATTATTTTGAAAAAATACTTTCTGAGAGAATCACCTCATATATATTTTTAGCCATAATCCGATAGCCGGCAGCAGTACAATGGCTATCATCAAGAAAATAACTTTCCTTCTTTTTTGCTTCTTTGCTTAAGAGTTGTCTGAAGACTTTACCATTTTCCACCAAAGGCAAAGAATACCTAAGGGCGGCATCTCTTAACGCCCTGTCAACAATGGGATAAGGACAAGGATAATCCTGAATAATCATTTTTATATTATTTTCTCGACATATATTAACGATATCTTCCAGGTCTTCTCTTAATCGCTTATTAATTTCTTTCTCTGGATAAGATCTCTGTATCTTGTAAAAAAAGCCATAATGATTCATGAATAATTTATTCTTTGTAAGCTCTGGATTATTTTTAATCTTTTCCTGAAAAGTGGCAAGAACCGTTGAGTTTGAACTGTAATTAGCTTGTTCGTATATTTCTTCACAAATTTGAGATATTTGATAAATGAATAAATCTGAATTAGGATCAACCTCGAGGGATTTCCTAAAGTACTCTGACGCTTTCTTATTTTCCCCTATTTGGTTAAGGTATTCGACTAAATCTTGGTTAGCGTCAGCAATCTCATCCAAAATGTGCCTGTTGGGATTAATGGCATTTTGTAACCAGTGCTCATATAATAATGTAGAAGCATCTGGATCTGCATGTCGTTTAAGATCCCAAAACAAAATCCTTAGTTTTGAATTTAATATTACAATCTTCAACATTTTGTATACTCTCAGATTATAAATTGTATCTTTTAGCTTTGAATATATTGTCTTTTCTTTATTAAACCCGATAAAGTTAAATCTGTTGCTGCTTCCGACTAAAAGAATAACTGCATCAGGATTATAATAACGGATATTTTTGGGTAAACGTTGTAAAAGCTGGGCTGAATTTATTTCACAATATCCTGCATTAATAACTTTAATTGATTTATCGGGATAATTCGCATTTAATATCCTTTGCAGTTGGCCAGGGTAAGCATCTTTAGCATTGAGATCACCGCCGAAAGTAAAAGAATCGCCAAGGCATAATATGATATGGCTTCCTTTTTCTTTTTTAAATCTTGAAAATATCCCGTCAGACGTAGCTCGCGTTGATAAATAAATATGCCCCATAATTCTTAAAATCATCTCCAATAATATTAGAAAAAAGATAAAACTAAATATAGTTATACAAATTTTGTTTCTTATCGACTTTCGTTTAAAATTTCCCCGTTTCATTTAGACCACCAATTTTTTAATTTGTTAGATAGGAGATTGTATTTTAACAAGGAACTGCAGATTTCTGCAGCAATGATTTTATGACCCACAGCGTTTGGATGGATGGGAGTTGTGAACAAGTTTTTACCTTTACTCTTAGCAAAGGCTGACGCAATATCTACTAATGGTACTCCCTTCTTTTTAGCTACCTTTCCCATTATTTCATTATAAACCCCGATATCTTCTCTGCATTGAAGATGATTTTTAAAGGAAAACCGAATAATGCCATGCTAAAGTTTTTTGATTCTATAAACAAGCCGATAGATGAGATAATTCTCTGGGTTGAAGAAAACATTCCTGCAGAGTAT
>CAZEQA010000030.1:8306-12889 GCA_964514265.1 uncultured Planctomycetia bacterium
TATATCTTTTGCCTTTTGGAAACACTCTTGTGCCAAAGCAAATTCTTTTTTTGCTTCATAGCTAACACCTAAATAAAAAAGGGCTTTGCTTGAACGCGGATTGTAGATAGTGGCTTTTTTAAATTCTTCAATCGCCATATCAATTTTATTAGATTTAAAATAATCTAAGCCCCTAGATATACAATCGTCAGCCTGATATTGCTGTATCTTGGGTAATTCTTTAGATAAAGGCGAATTTACCGGCATTTTAATTAGCGCAACTTTTATCTCGTTTTCTCTGGCTATATTGATAATTGCATTTAGATTATTCTTATAGTCTTGAGCGGATATTCTTACATCTCCTGAATAAATATTTCCCTTTATGCCTGAAAATTTAGATCTAGCGCCTTTAGCCTGAAGAACAATCTTTTTCCAGACTCTAAAAAACTTAAACCTATCAAGAAGATTTTCTAAATGGATCAAAATAGAATTCTTTGGGTTTAATTCCTTATCACTTTTACCGTTACTTCTGTAAAAACGATGTCTATCTACATCATTAGCAACATAAGAAACAGTGATGATATCTGGATGAAATTTTAATATCTCTTTTTTCAAAAGAATTAATCCCTGGTATGATGTATAACCAACGATTCCAGCATTAATTACTCCATAAACTTTTTCTTTACCCAATTTATCATTAAGCATCTTCTCTAGCTGGTAGGGATAGGTTTCTTCATACTTAACTGCCCAACCAAAAGTTGGAGATGCTCCCAAACAAACAATTCTGAAAGTGTTCTTATTCTTATCATAGCTATTTCTTCTATCCCTAAAACCTAGTTGATTTGTCTCTACTTTTACCCCCTGAAACATTACTTCTAAATTTGGTCTCTGCCGCCAAAAAAGCACCGGGTCCTGTTCAAGAACATTTAGTATCTCTTCAAGCTTATTTTCCTTAGGAAAGATTAGGCGGGCAACAGCTTCCAAAGTTACCATAAGAAAAATAAATACTGCCAAATTTATTATAATAAAATACCTAAATTTTATGTTTCTTTTTGTATTGCTGTAAACCATGGCTTACCTTTTCGGAATTCCACTTAATATCTTTTTTATTGAAGAAAGAATATCAAACCTAAAATTCATTAAATAGTTCAGTTCCAAGGAACCACAAAATCCACAACCATTACAACGAACTTCAGGAAGTCTATTTATTGCTTCTTCTATACCCAGCTCTATGCAGCTTGGAACAGGTGCGCTGTAACTAATTCTATCACAAGGAGATAAATTACCATTTGTGTCAATAATACAGAAAATCCAGCCTGCCCAACACTTTAGTTTCTCATATCTTGGCCAATTATAAATATGCCAAAGGCTGACTAAGGAATTACGCATATGTCTATTTCCGGCCTTTTTTTCAATAATCAATTTACTAATAGCTCGTTTAAATCTATCCTGGGTAGGTGCTAAGTCTTCGATTTTGCTTATTCCACGATAGAGTCGTTTCAAGGGCTGAAAAGCAACAATAGTATTATAACCTTTCGCTATGCCTAAAAGATAATCAAGGAAATCGATGTTATACTTTGTTAGTACGGTAGCAAATCCAAAATTTATTTTATCTTTATAGGCGGCATCAGCAGCTGCCATCACCGCTTTATAAGAACCTTTCCCCCTTGCCAAATCGTGTATTTCTTCAGGGCCATCGAGACTCAATTTAAGGAAATCTAAATTTTGAATCACTTTTATCATCTTGGGCACTAATGTCCCATTGGAATTCATTTCAGGATAGATACCTTTTTCCCAGCAATAATCTATTATTTGGCCAATATCTTCTCTAAGCAAAGGTTCTCCTCCGCTAAATGAAATTCTTTTAGTTCCTAATTCTGCTAATTTATCGAGAATACTCATTACCTGCTGGATAGAAAGTTCTTCAGTCCTTGTATGCCAGAGATTGCAATATTTACATCGTAAAGTGCAACGATTGGTTAATTGAAAACGAACTGCTAAGGGCACTCTCTTTCTGAGAATCCTTACTTTCAGTATAGCCTTGAAAGACTTAATTTTATCTCTCAGCTTCAATTTCTCTCCCTATTACAAAAAAACATCTTTAGTCCCACCCAAATATATTTAAGAAGCTCCGCTATAGACTTTACTCTAAATACAGTCTTTAAAATATAAAGAGGCCTGAAATAAAAACAAAAATATGCCTTCTTTGTGTATCTTGCTATTTCTTTTTCAGATAAGTCTGTCCAAGGTGTAGGGATTCGTTTTTTATTTGTTCCATTAAGGATGTATTCCCTCCAATAATCTTTGCCTGTTTTTTCTTTTAGCATTTGATCTAAATCTGTATAAGGTTTGGCTATTGTTCTGCAAAATTGCGCAAAATCTAACTTCAGTTCTTTAGCAAATTTAATTGTTGCTTCTATTGACTGTTTGGACTCACCGGGATTACCGAACATAAAAAAACCCATAGTCCAAATTCTATATTTCTTACAGAGCTTAATTGCCCATTTGGCTTGTTCTACATGTATTCCTTTTCGTACATTCTTTAAAATTTGTTCGTTTGCTGATTCGATTCCAAGTAATATCTGCCGGCAACCTATAGATACTGCCTCTTTTAATACTTCATCGTCAACCAAATCTACTCTTGTTCTACAGGACCACTCTATCTTTATCTTTCGCTTTCGAATTTCATTACTTATTTCTAAAAATCTCCTTTTATTTAAGAAAAAGGTGGCATCAAAAAAATCTATTTCTCTAACATTATACTTCCGGTAACATTCTTCGATCTCGTCCACTACATTTTGCGGTGACCTTTCTTGATAGGGAATTTTGGAAATGGCACAAAAATTGCATTTATGAGGGCAGCCGCGACTAGTAACCATAATAGTAAAATTTTTCCTTTTAGAAAGAAAGGAATAATACTTCTCATTGGGCAATAAATCTCGAGCTGGAAAAGGATAATTGTCAAAATTTATTATTTTTGTGGATGGGGAATTAATTTTAACCTCTCCGTCTTTTCTGTAGGCAAGACCTTCTATGCCTCTAATATCTCCTCCATTTTCTAGGTTTCGAAGGAGCTTTGGCAATGTCTCTATCACATCTCCAATGATGCCATAATCTATTTCCGGATAAGAAAGTGACTCTTCTGGATAAAGCGTGAGATTAATCCCTCCAGCAATAACCGGTATACTTAATGCAGATTTTAGAAAACGTATCCAATTCATAGTATCGTGGAAATGATAAGTCTCCAGTCGTAAGGCAAGAAAGTGAGGTCTAAAGTCTTTTAAAATACGTAGGGTCTTTTCTTTTGAAAGACCAAGAATACGAGTATCTATTAAAATTACTTTATGTCCAGCCTTTTTTAAAATAGAGGCCACATAAGCCAAGATTATAGGTGGGGCATTGCAAAATTCCTCATCAACAACCCGTAAATTCTCAGAGAAAATCTTATGCTTATAGGATGGAAAAATTAAGGCAATTCTCATCTCTAAAATTGGTCCTTCTGTACTCTTGTAATTAGTGAAAGCATCATAACTTATTCCTTTTAAACTAACTTTTAGGGCGGATTAGATATATCGCCATACCTATAAATGTTAAGAGACTTATTATTGTGCCTGCATAGAAATCTATAGGAACGTAGTTTAACTTTACTCTATAGCTTCCTTCATCTGTAAGCTCTACTGCTAATAGTCCTTCATGGCTCGTGAGTTTTCCTCTATCAGTGCGCCAGCTTTTATGGTAGTTCTGATTCACAATCAGTTTATCAGGGCTTCTGAGTTTGACATCCATCTCTATTCTATTGGGGCTGAAATATGCCAATTTTGCTGTGTTTTGCTCATTTAAAAAGAAGCTTTCGCCTTTGTAGGAGGGGTTAATTTTCCCAACAGTTGTCAAATCAATAACAGTATTGGGTATTTCGGGTAAATGCTCGTAGCCCTTGACATATACACATTCTCCTATTTGCCTTCCTGTTTCAAGAATGTATTTTGGGATAGTATATTGACCAATCTTTAGATTTCCCGCCCAATTAAAATTCACTATTCCTAAATTTTGATGTAGGAGCAACCAAAATGGCTGATAAGAACGTATATCTTTAACGGCAGAGAAACCTGGCCAACTTCTTGCTATATTAGCATCTTCTATTTTAACTTGGAAAAAAGAGTCATATTTTTTTAAAATAGGCTTCTTTTCATAAACCAAATTTTTAAAAATCATTTTATTATTCCAATACATATTGCTAATACTGATTGAAGCTATTATTGCTCCCAGCAACAACATCCTACTCTTTTTTTCAAATATTAAAAAGAATCTTCCACCAATAATAGAGATAAAGAATGGAATAAAGAAACCGAAATACTTATTAAGTCTCCATATTCCGTGAATTGCAGGATGGATATGCCATAAAATTTTAAACAGATCAACAGGACTGTTAGAGCCAAATTGGATAAGGGTAAATATGAGCAGGAGAAACACGTAACGCAAGTTTTCTATCCTATAAATCAAAAATGATAAAATTAAAATAATAAGAGGCAGAGGGCCCAAATACATTGCTGAATAACCTAAAAAGTCTCTATCTATCAATGACCCCCACAATCGTTCTACATTTA
>CAZEQA010000031.1:0-12875 GCA_964514265.1 uncultured Planctomycetia bacterium
CGTCTTTCATGAATGATCATTGCTTTATTTTTTTCAACATAAAAAATCGGTGGTAAGGCATTTCAAAGACTCTATACGTTTTTTCAATTTTAAATCCCACTTTATTGATGGCATTAACAATACTGTTTAATGAATAACCCACTTTTCCTATTTCCCAATAATGCTGACCGTCGAAATGATGAACTGCTTTTTGCAGTCTTGGAATTTGAATAAGCTTCTTGAATAATCCGAGTTTAGGGATTTGGATGTATAGTCGATAAGCTCTATTTGCATCTGGAAGAGACAAAAGCGCATGCGCGCTGGAAACGCGGAATGTTTCCGACATTGCCTTTTTAAAATATTCCCTATCCTCAGCTTTTCTAATGGCATCGTAATCGGCACCTATCATTTTTACATTGTGTTTATCAAGTATGCCGGCTTCAGCCGCTTTCATTGCCGTATTTAGTCCTGTTTGACCGCCTAATGTAGGAAGTAACACATCTGGCTTTTCCTTTTCTATAATCTTTTCTAAAACTTCCACTGTTATAGGCTCAATGTAAGTGCTATCTGCCATTTCAGGATCAGTCATTATTGTTGCGGGGTTTGAATTAAGAAGAACTATCTTAAACCCTTCTTCTTTGAGCGCCTTACAAGCCTGTGCGCCCGAATAGTCAAATTCACAGGCCTGGCTTATTACAATCGGACCTGAGCCAATAATCAAAATCTTTTTTATATCAGTCCTTTTGGGCACAGTGGTTCTCCATTAAATTTACGAAATCTTTGAATAGATATCCGGCATCATGTGGGCCAGCCGAAGCTTCTGGATGAAATTGTACCGAGAACACAGGTAATTTTTTATGCCTCATTCCTTCTAACGTTTTATCATTAAGATTAATATGCGTTATTTCTAAGTCTTTTTTATTTAAAGACTCTATATCTACACAGAATCCGTGGTTTTGGACAGTAATAGAAATTTTGCCAGTCCTTAAATCCTTGACAGGATGGTTCGCGCCATGATGGCCGAATTTGAGCTTATAAGTCTTGCCACCCAACGCCAACCCTAACATTTGATGACCTAAACAAATCCCAAACATAGGCACCTTACCTATCAATGCCTTTACAGTGTCTACTACATAAGGGATACCTATGGGATCTCCCGGGCCATTGGAAAGTAAAATTCCATCCGGCTTCATCCCGAGAATTTTATTAGGCTCAATACTTGCCGGAACAACTATTACCTCGCATCCAAAATTGGCTAATTCTCTTAAAATATTAAACTTGACCCCACAATCAACAGCTATTACTTTATATCTGCCTTTTTTGTTCCAACAATGGATACTTTCGGAAGTTACCTCCTTGACCAAGTCTCGTCCAATCAGCCCTGGGGAGCGTTTAGCTTTTTTTATTAAACTTTTATCGTCCAAATCATCAGTGGAAATAACTGCCTTCATTGCTCCCTGTAATCTAATATGTCGGGTCAGGGCACGAGTATCTATGCCCTCTATACCCACTATATTATTTTCCTCCAGATATTCGCGTAAGTTCTTTTGGGAACGCCAATTACTGGCAATTCGACTACATTCTTTAACAACAAAACCCTCCAGAAATGGTTTTCTTGATTCAACATCATCTGAATTTACACCGTAGTTACCGATGAGAGGATAGGTCATAGTAACAATTTGGCCTTTATAGGAGGGATCAGTGAGGATTTCTTGATAACCAGTTAGGCTGGTATTAAAGACTACTTCGCCATATCTTTCTCCTGTTGCCCCAAAAGAATATCCTTCAAAGATTGCCCCATCTTCTAGGGCTATTTTTGCCTGCTTAAACTCGTCCATATCTTATTGTTCTGTCCAGATTATTTTGTCCTTTGCTTTACCTTTCTTGTATCTTCTGTCTTTGCTGGCTTAGGTTCATAATCACTGAACTCTTCACACTGCAAAACTGGAAACTTTCTTGGAAAAGTGCAATCCTTGTCATGTACGCATGTAATACATAATCCTTTTTTCTCCATGGTTACCATCCTCCTTTTATCCTGTTAACTAAAACCCCTTCTACCAGTAACAGCTTATTTCCCATTGAGAATCGCCTCTGCTTCCTGGCGATAAGCATCCATTACATAAGGGATACCTGAAATTTTCGCTGCCTCCTCGGTTAAAGCCATAAGATCCTTTCTGGAAATGGTATCTATTCTAAAGTTTCTCGATCCAGCCATAAGCTGTTGAAGTCCGACTTTAATCTTCTGCACGAATGTATAGACACCGATAGCACCCAATGGGATATCTTTCATCTTCTTCCCGTATTTATCAGCCAACTCTTCATACAAGATGAAGATTTCTTTTTCAGTTTTGCCAAAGTCAGAGACCGTCTTTGGCAAGTCATTGTTTTTAATCCATTCGCCGATATTCTTGCCAACCATCCCCGGAATCATTAAGGCACGCCCCATACAAACCGCCTTTACATAGGGGGAACCCATTGCCAGTACTTTAAATATATGGTCCTCTGTAGAGAATCCGCCGGCAATTGCAATGTCAGGTACTCGCATACCTAACTTTCTCAATTTTTCACAAAATTCGTAAGTCAAGGACTGTAAATAGAAAGTTGGTATACCCCATTCCTCCATCATTCTCCAGGGACTCATTCCGGTACCACCCGGCGCACCATCAATGGTTAAAAGGTCGATCTTAGCCTGTGAGGAATACCGGATAGCCATAGCTAACTCTCTCATAGAATAGGCTCCGGTTTTTAAGGTTATGCGTTTGAATCCAAGGTCTCTTAAGCGTTTGACTTCAGCTAAAAATGATTCCTCGGAAACAAACCCCAAGCGTGAGTGGCGCTCGAATTCCTTAATGGCGCCGTCTTTGAAAGCCTCTCGATTGGCATGAACTGATGGGTCTGGGGTAACGATATAGCCGCGGTTTTGAAGCTCAAGCGCTCTGTCCAAACCATTGACTTTTATTTCGCCACCGATACATTTAGCACCCTGTCCCCATTTCAATTCTATTGTTTGGAGGTTATGCTTTTTTCTGACATACTCAGCTACACCTAAGCGCGTATCCTCCACATTCATCTGGACTAATATTTCGCCATGGCCCTGGTGAAACCTTTTGTACGTCTCTATGCGCCTGTCCATATCCGGTGACTTTTTAATCTTGCCATCTTTATCAAGTTCAAGACCGGGATCGATACCGCAAACATTTTCCCCGCAAACTAAAGTTATGCCAGAAATAGCAGCTCCAATCGCAAAATGTTCCCAATTCTTCCGGGCTATTTCTGTTGAACCAAGCGCTCCGGTAAAAACTGGGACACGCATCTTAACCTTGGTATCCCAACCGTATTCTGTTTCAGTATTCACATCAGGAAATTTCGTCGTATCAGGGCTGGCTTTGACACCATCTGGAAGTCCATTTGCACCCAATGCATATCCCTGGATATTAAGATGTGAATAATCTACAGGATAGTCCTTATCTGCTCCTGCAATCGCATCTCCAAAAGGACCGGGATAGATTACCTCTCGGCCTCTAAATGAGGCCTTAAAGATTTCGCAACCGCCTTTACATCCATCAATACATCTGGAGCATATCCCTGAACTTGGCACAACATTTTTAGAACGATTAAATGTCCTTGTAGCGTCGTTTGCATTTGGCCTTTGTAAATTCATATCTTCTCCTCCCTTCTTTTAACCTCTACCTGAACAATAAGTTAACCGATAACATCATCTCTCATATAAAACTCTTGTTTTTACCTCCTTTCGTCTAATTATCTAAAGCTCCTGAAATCTCCTATGTTAATTTTTAATTTTTCAATTTTTGAATGAAGGGTATTGCGATTTATTCCCAAAATCTTCGCTGCCTTTAACTGATTTCCCTCTGTTTTTCGCAAGACATTCTCGATCAGCGGCTTCTCAACGACGTTTAATAAAAACTTATAAAGTTTGCCTTCTTTTTCACGTAAAAAGAAATCCTCAACATCTTCGAGTGCTTTGGCTAACATAAGAGACCTATTTTGACTATTCATATTTTTACTTCTTCATTTCTGATGTCAGAATTATCGCATCTGCGACTTCTCGCATAGTTTTGCGATGGTCCATACTAAATTTCTGAAGCTTAAGATACGCCTCTTCTTCTGTTAAGCCTTCTTCCTTCATTAAAATGCCTTTGGCACGCTCAATCCTTTTACGTGCCTCTAATTCTTCCTGAATCACCTTACTTTTTACCAGAAGCTCAGTATTTTCAATAGCAACAGCTGCCTGATTTGCTATCGATGTCAGGATATCTATTTCGGTTTCTGAAAAATCATGAGGCAATGGTGTATAGCAATTAATTACTCCGATGACCTTTCCCTTTACTGCTAAAGGAATACAGAGAAGCGAACAAAGACCTTCTTTCTTGGCCAAGTCAGCATATTTATATTCCTTCTCTTTGGTAACATCCTTAATAGTCATCGGCTTATTTTCCTTTGCCACTCTGCCAGCAATGCCTTCTCCTATCTTCAAAGAAGGCTTTTTGTTATATTCTTCACTGATACTCTGAGTAGCCCGTATTACAAGCTCTCCGGATTTTTCATCAATGAGTAGTAAAGAGCATATATTAGAGCCCATCACTTGTGCTGTTACTGCCACTATTAGGCGAAGTATGTCTTCCAGATATAAATCTGAGGCAATGGCCTTGCTTATTTTTGATAACGCCTTAATTTGCTCTCCGTAAGATATGTTATCCATGGCAGCCTCCCTTTTGCCTAATTTTTAAGCACTCAAGATTAAAAAAATATAACCTTAGACTACGCCTTCAACAAATCTTCTTAAATAATCTAAGTAATGGCGCAAAAGATGGAATTTCTCCCTTAACTCCTGCGAATTGTGGTCAAGTTCCCACTCTACTTCTGTATTCTCTAAAGTCTTTAGGGAGTCCCTGGCCAAAACCTTCACCACGGCTTTAAAGCCTTCCAGGTTGTTCTCTCTCATCTGGTTTTCTACATCAAAAAGCACGCTTCTAAGCCAAACTTCGTCTTTCATAGCTACCACTCTTTTAATCCGCCATAAAAATGAAAAAGCGTTCTTTACCTCTTAATCTATGAGGCTTAAGAACGCCTTCGTTCTACTCTATAGCACTAACCTTGTGCCTTTATACTTCTTCTCTAATTATTAAAGTAAAAAAATGCCCTCTTTGGTAACCCTCTTTTTATCCATCAATATGCATATAATCTTTCATAAGGACGATGGCTTGAGGGCTTAAGTTTTACAAAATCGCCGGTTAGGATATCTTTTAAATTTAACGAAAAATAAGCACAATGCTCTTTCAAATACGCCCTTAATATTTTAGTATCCTCTCTATCTAACCTAATTTTTCTTACCTCTCTGCCTAACTGGTAATCCTCTATATTGCCCCTAATATACATTGATCCACCATGCATGCCTGTACCGCAGAAATTACCCACAATTGCTTTATCGGGATTTTTATGTAAACCTACTACTATTATCAATCCACCAGCCATATATTCTCCTAAGAAATCTCCAACAGTACCTCCTATTATTATCACCGGATATAAATCCTTATAGGACTTCATATGAATCCCGACTCTATATCCTGCATCTTTTTTTATGTGGATTCTGCCTCCGCGCATAGAGTGACCGACTATATCGCCCGCGTCACCATGAACAATAATTTCCCCGGAGTTCATTGTATTGCCAATGCCATCCTGTCCGTTAGAATTAATAGTAATAGTTGGCCCATCCATAAAAGCGGCAAGATCATTACCTGGTACTCCATTGATAGTAATTTTTGCATCGCCGGATAATCCACCACCGATATAGCGTTGGCCATTAACATTGTCCAAAATGATATTTTTCTTCCCGCTATCCACTGCCTGATGGATTAATTCGTTGAGTTCCTTATAATGCATTCCTTTGGCATCTATTCTCATAGCATAGCGACCTCTCCAGTTACCAGATGTTTTCTGTACTCTCCAGGTAAGCTGATAAGCCCGAAATCTTCTTTTAAAAGATTTTCTTTGAAATCACTTACATCGATCTTATCTTTAATAAGACCTGTATAAATTCCTGCGCGCTCTATATCGCCTACAAAAATAGCACCTACTATTCTCCCTTTTTTTAAAACGACCTTTCTGTATACAGATTTCTCTGGGGCAAAATAATCTAATATTTGATAACTTTCGTTTTCGGTATAGCTCCTCCCTACAGAAACAGTCGGGACACCGCATAATTCTACAGAGTTCATGGTGAAATTTCCCTGGTATTCCTTTTTTATTCCGGCCATATTATACCCGGCAATTTTCCCCTGTCTTACGGCTACCGGCCAGATAGCAATAGGCCAATTCATTTCCAATAACAAATCTTTTGCCTCACAGCAATCGCCTGCGGCGTAGATATCTCTGACGCTTGTCTGCAGGTAATCGTTAACCAAAATCCCTTTATTTGTCTTTATGGGTGTATTATTTGTCAACTCTATATTTGGCACGACCCCAATGGCCATAATAACTAAATCTGCGGGGACCCTTTTCTTGCCCTTCAAAACTACTTCTTTTAGCTTCTTATTTTTGCCTTTTATCTCTGCAATAGTATTGTTGGCAATCAATTTGCAACCGATTTTTTTTAAAACGCCTTCAATTACACCCGAAGCCTTCTTATCAAAAGTTGCTGACAAGATCCTGTCCGTAAGTTCCACGATAGTAACTTTGATTTTTAATTCAATAAGGGCTTCTGTTGCTTTCAGCCCTATCAAACCGCCTCCTAATACGACCGCTTTTTTAGTCTTATTAGCCTTAATATACTTTTCTATTCTTCTGGCATCAGCAAGCTTCGTGAAGGCAAATACACCTTTTAAATTTCTACCCTTAATCTCAGGTATAATAGGTGCACCCCCTGTCGTAATAAGCAATTTATCAAAGGGAATCTTTTGGCTGTCAGCTAAAATTACATATTTTTTCTTTAAATCTAATTTTTTTGCCTTGTTATCTAAAATTAAATCCACTCTGTTTGCGGTATAAAAGTTTTTATCTCGATAGGCCATCTTTTCAACTGTAACTTTTTTGCCTAACAGATAAGATATTAATGGCCGGGAATAATTAAAATAAGACTCATCAGAGATAACCGCTATCTTTCCCTTTTTATCACTTTCGCGAATTGTTTCAATTGCTGATGTCGCTGCGGTTCCATTACCTACTATTACGTATTGCATTTTAACCTCGTTTTAAACAGAAATCTCTTGTGGAGAAGTTTGATCAATAAAAATCCTATGCCATATCTCCAAATTTAATAGACTCCAAATACAAGCTCCGTGATTAAATTGTTCAGAGGAGTGCTCATCTAATAAGGTCTCAATATATTCCTTTTTAAAGTAACCTCTCTCAATAGATCTTTTGCCTAAAAGTGTCTCATAAGAGAATTGTTTTAGCTGTTCTCGAAACCACTTATCTAAAGGAACACCAAATCCCCACTTTTCCCTCTGAAGAATCTCCTTAGGCAGCAAATCTTGGGTTGATTCTTTTAAGATATATTTTGTATTTAAGAATTTCATTTTAAAGTCTATAGGTAGCGATGCTGCAAACTCCATTAAATTATGATCCAAAAAAGGAGAACGTGCCTCTAAAGAATTTGCCATTGTGGCTATATCCATCTTTACCAACAGGTCTTCCGGTAAATAGCTATTAATGTCTATCTCCATTGCCTTTTCTAATGAATCAGGTAAATTTGAGCGTTCTACTAAATTCAATATATATACAGATATATCCCTGTTGAGTTGAGCCTTAAAATGGCCATTGTATAAATATTGTTTATGTTCTTCTTGAAAATAGCTGACCCAGCTTATGTATCTTTTCCATTGATCAGGATATTTAAGAAGGCCTCCTAAAAAGCCTTCAATATATCGTGGCATGGCTTTAAGATTAAACTTATCCATCATTAAATAAATTGTTTTAGTAAATAACTCTTTATCTTGCTTAAATAAAGTAAGCAGCAAATTTATAAATGGTTTAGGCAAATATCTTAAGTAACCACCTATTCGTATTCCTCTATATCTCTCGTATCCGGCAAGAGATTCATCTCCTCCATCGCCATTTAGGGCCACAGGGACAAATTCTCTGGTCATTTTTGCCACGTAATAAGTAGGTATACAGGAAGAATCTCCAAAAGGTTCATTATAATGCCAGACTAATTTATGCAATACCGCAAAGGCATCGGGTCTGACAATAAATTCATGATGTTCTGTATTAAATCGCCTTGCTACTTTTTGAGCAAACTTTATCTCACTGAAATCCTCTTCTTCAAAGCCAATAGTAAAGGTCTTGACAGGTGTACCGCTTAGTTCGCTCATCAAAGCTACCACAGTACTCGAATCTATGCCTCCGCTTAAAAAGGCTCCCAAGGGTACATCGCTAATTAGGCGCAGCCTCACAGACTCTGTCAAAAGTTCTCTAAATCTCTCTTTAGCTTCTACAAATGAAATCACTCTTTTATGATAAGTTATCCGCCAATATCTTTCTGTTCTTATGCCGTTCTTATCATAAATCAACATATGCGCCGGAGGAAGCTTCCTTATTCCCCTTAATATCGATTGGGGACTTGGTATATATCCATAGGTTAAGAAATAATCTATAGAATTATAATCTATTTCTCTTTTAATATCGTTTTGCAAAAGTGCTTTGATTTCCGAAGCAAAAGTGAAGACCTTACCGTCAAAATGATAGACCAAGGGTTTCTTACCTATTCTATCCCTGGCCAAAAATAGTCTTTCTTTTTGGCTATCCCATATGGCAAAGGCAAACATTCCCCGTAGACTCCTAACGCAATCTAAACCCTGATCCTCATAAAGATGGAGAATAACTTCGGTATCACTTTTAGTCTTAAAATGGTGGCCTTTTCTTAATAACCTTTCCTTAAGTTCGAGAAAATTATAAATCTCTCCGTTAAAGGCGATCCAAAGCGAATTATCTTCATTACTCATTGGTTGATGCCCAGTCTCCAAGTCAATTATACTTAATCGCCTGTGCCCTAAGGCTGCCTGGGCCTGGGTATTTGGATTTCTATCTGAAGAAATATATATACCCTCATCGTCTGGCCCTCGGTAAAATAATGTTTGGATCATCCGTTTTATAACTTGGCGTTCTATTCTTCTTGCTATAAAATTACAGCTTCCAGCGATACCACACATTTATTTATTCTCCTCATAAACAATTGCCTCATTAGGACAATTTTTTACACAGAGAGGTTCTTCCTCGCCTATACATAAGTCGCATTTAGAAGCTATTTTTTTACCCTCTACATTTCTTGAGATAACCCCAAATGGACAAACCATAATACACATCCAGCAGCCTACACATTTATCTTCATTTAAAAGAATAGCGCCTGTTTTTTTATCTCGATACATTGCCCCCGTTATACAAGCTTCTAAACATGGAGCATCTTCGCAATGCCGGCATTGAAGCGCAAATGAAACATACCCTTTTTCTTCCACAATAATTCGTGGAATTGGTTTTGGATATTCTCCCTTATATGCCTTGATTATATTCTTTGTTTTAGAATGCTCGACAAGACAATGAACTTCACAAAGCCTGCATCCCATGCAATACTCTTCTTTTATCAGGATCTTCTTCATTTTACCATGCCTCACCTGCTGGCTTTATGCCTAGCAATTTTAAATCTGTATCAGATAGTCCTACGCCTCTAAGCTGCTCTCTGTTACCTCTTAAACTCTCAATCGCATTTATACCCATACCACCGAGCATCTCCTTTATTTCCAAGCTCCAAGCATTTAACAAATTCACTAACCTTTTCGTTCCTATCTCTGGATTGAGCCTTTTTGTGAGGTAAGGGTCCTGTGTGGCAATACCCCAGTTGCACTTGCCTGTATAGCACTTTTGGCAGAGATTACACCCCATCGCTACTAAAGCAGCTGTGCCGATATAAACTGCATCTGCCCCCAAGGCAATAGCCTTAATGGCATCTGAACTGGATCTTATGCCTCCGGCAGCAATGAGAGAAGCTTGATTTCTGATACCTTCCTCCCGCAAACGTTGATCTACCGCTGCAATCGCTAATTCAATCGGAATTCCGACATTATCCCTTATAACTTGCGGAGCAGCTCCTGTCCCACCGCGCAAACCATCTATGGCTACGAAGTCCGCCCCAGCTCTAACTATCCCGGAAGCAATAGGAGCGACATTATGCACAGCCGATATTTTTACTCCTACTGGCTTCCTGTATCGCGTAGCCTCTTTTAATGCAAAGATTAGCTGCTTTAAGTCTTCAATCGAATAAATATCATGGTGGGGAGCTGGAGATAAGGCATCAGTACCCACTGGTATCATTCTGGTCTGACTAATCTCTTCCGATACTTTCTCACCTGGCAAGTGCCCGCCAATTCCAGGTTTTGCACCCTGGCCAATCTTTATCTCAATAGCAGCCCCCGCTTCCAAATATTTCCTATGCACTCCAAATCTTCCCGACGCTACTTGAACAATTGTATTAGCGCTATATTCGTAAAGCTCTTTATGTAAACCTCCTTCTCCGGTATTATAAAAGGTTCCCACCTTATGAGCGGCTCTGGCCAAAGATTTACATGCATTAAGACTTATTGAGCCGTAACTCATTGCGCTGAATAAAATAGGTGTCTCTAATTTAAGCTGTGGGTTTAGTCTTGTCTTGAGTTTTGCCTCTTTTTGTAAATAATCTATCTCTGCTCTATCTGGTTTCCTTCCTATATAAGTACGTAATTCCATTGGTTCTCGCAACGGGTCTATGGATGGATTTGTAACTTGTGAAGCATTAAGCACAATATGATCCCAGTATATAGGATAGGGTTTATCGCAACCCATCCCAGTTAAGAGTACGCCTCCTGTTTCAGCCTGTTTTGTAATATTTTTAATCACTTCAGCATTCCAATTGGCATTTAGTTTAAGCTCAAGAGGCCTACGCCTTATTGTAATCGCGCCAGTAGGACAAAGGGTCTCACAGAAATGGCAGCCAACGCATTTGGCGCTGTCAGATGATACTGTATCAGTCTCAGGATCGTATGAATGCACATCGTTAGCACACATCCTCACGCAAGCCTGACAAGCAATGCATTTCTCGTCGTCTCTTACTATAATAAATTCTGTCGGTTGAGGTCTCTTAGCCATTTTTATTTCCTCTAAGCCTTCCGATGACTGGCTCTCCCGCCTTAGGCATCCATACTTTGTCTGGTTTTGGACAAACTTCGCGAATCGCTGACTCCTCAGAGGCGATATAAAGTTTATTTTCATAAGCTGCGGCCACCAAAGGCCTCAGCTTGATCCTATCGTTTAGTCCAACCATAGTAGATGAATTTGCTACAATAACACTAAAGGGGCCATTAACCAGTGCGCTACCATAAACAATGCGAAGAGTCTTCAGGAACTCTGCTTTTCCCTGAAGCTGTCTTTCTATATCATCCCAAAATGGGCAAGCCACTATATCTGCTACTACTTCGAACGAAAGTCTATGTTTCCTTGCCAAAAGGTCAAAAAGATAAGTCATTACTTCGGTATCGGTAAAAAATGCGCATATATATCCGTAATTCAAAAGAAACCTTTTATTTATTCCATAAGAAGAAACCTCGCCATTATGTACAACTGACCAATCCAGAAGGCCAAAGGGATGCGCTCCACCCCACCAGCCGACTGTATTTGTAGGAAACCGGCCATGTGCTGTCCAGATATAAGCTTCATACTCCTCTAATCTATAAAATCTTCCGATATCTTCTGGATATCCTACGCCTTTAAATATACCCATATTCTTACCACTCGAGGCTACGAAAGCACCGGGAATTTTCGTATTTACCTCCATCACAGTCTTCGTCACAAAATCTTCTTCTGTTAAATCAAAGTAGAGCTTCGCTTTTTCTTCCTTGAGTTGTAAGAAATATCTCCAAAGAAGAGGTCTGTACTTTATAGATTTATCCTCTCTCGTCGGTATAATTTCATCTTTTACTATTTTATAATTATCCCTAAGATATTCTTCTGTTTGAACCATGCTAGATTTATTCTCAAACATCATATGAAAACACCAATCGTCTTTGTGCTCGGGGTAAATTCCATAAGCAGCGAACCCACCACCTAAACCATTGGCACGTTCGCGCATAGAGGCAATTGAGCTAATTATATCTCTGCCAGAAAACCTCTTTTGCGTCTGGTCCATTATCCCAACTATTGCACAGCCGCTTATGTCCTTTTCTCGTAATCTATTCATAGGTTCTATTTTAACTCCGTCCTTTCTTGCCCAAAATTTAAGCACGAGAAGACAAAATTTTTTGTCCGATATTTAATAACCACTGTTATCTAGAGTATAGGAAGTAGCTTATCCAGTTCATATTTAGTCAACTGAATTCTGTAATCTTCCCACTCTTTTTTCTTCAAATCTATGAATCTCGTAAATACATGCTCCCCTAATGCTTTTTTGACAAGCTGACTCTGCTCAGTAATAAGAACAGCTTCCCCTAAGCTATCAGGTAGAGATTCAATCCCTAATTCCTTTCTTTCTGCACTAGACAAATGATAAAGATTTTTCTCCATCGGCTCGGGAAGTTTGTATTCCTTTTCTATTCCATTTAGGCCTGCCTGAAGCATTACCGCAAAGGTAAGATACGGGTTGCAGGCCGGGTCAGGACATCTCAATTCGGCTCTCGTGGCTTTCTCTTTGCCTGGATGATAAACAGGGACACGAATCAGTGCTGAACGGTTTCTCTTTGACCAAGCAATATAAACAGGCGCCTCATATCCGGGAACAAGTCTTTTATAGGAGTTTATCCATTGCGCAAAGATAGCACTCATCTCCCGTGCATGTCTAAGTTGACCGGCAATAAATTTCTTGGCCGCATCAGATAGATGGTATTTATCCTCTTTAGAAAAAAATGCATTTTTATCAC
>CAZEQA010000032.1:0-12736 GCA_964514265.1 uncultured Planctomycetia bacterium
GTGTGGGTTTTCTAATTCATCACTGGCCGCAAATCCCCAACCTTAATCTATTCCACCTTGCAGGTGGAATAGATTGGGGTTTGATGTTGCCAGCAGCGTTTTTGCTGGCGATGGCGAGGGGCGGAAAAGTGTCCCTTTCAAAAAAGTATAAAAATAAAAAGAAAGACTTGGCAAGGTTTGTGAGAGAAGGAGTGTACAATGATGATAAAAAAATACCCTTTAAGGGTAGTTTTATTGTCAGGGTAGGGAAATGGGGGCGTATATGCTTAACAGGGTGGTCCGATAGTCGAAGGAACCATAGTGTAGGGGTATGTATTTACGCTCTAAAAAAAGGAACAGAAGTAAGCGTGACTTGTATATACAGGAAAGAGTTACCTGGGGGGCTAAAGCCCCAGTGGTTGCTGGTAGTAGATACGCCTTTAGGGAAGAGGTTTTATCAATTTAGACAGGAATCGTGTCGTTATCTTAAGAGAATTACCCTTGATCTTGATGCGTACCTTTTAGAAAGAACAAAAGAACAAATTGTAACATTTGTAAAAAAAGGAATTTTTAATGACCCTAAAAGACCGCCTTTTGCAGTAGATGAGTTTACTATGAAGACTAACTGCGATAGAGAGATTTTCCTAGGATCTTGGGTTGATAGAAATAAACGCCACCATCATGTTTCAATGGGCATAGATGGGCTGAAAGGCGGAGCAGAAATAAAAGTAATCCGCAGGTATATGAGAAAAAAAGAACTTCCGGCAGGCGTTAAGCCTCAATGGATACTTCAAATAAAAACTCCCTTAGAGACAATTTACGGTGGATTCGCGCGAAATAGAAAAAGAGTTCTCCGCAGAATATACCTTCTGCCACAAGATTATCTTGCTGCGTTTGCCAGGAGAGGCGAGTTTAATAATCCAAATAGACCTCCATTTTTAGAAGAAAGCTTTGAAGCAAAGACTACAGAGAAGGGATATTTGGTGCTTTGCAATTGGAGAGAAAATGGCAAAGAGCGCCATTTATTAGCTAACCTTAGTAAACTTCCCGGAAATCATAAAGTAACTGTGAAGAAATTATTCAATATAGACCGCCAATGGCTTATTGTAATAGATACACACCACTCTTATTATCAGAAAGTTTACTGTTACATTACCCCGCATAAGACATTGAGACAATACAGCTGGTACGTAGCTCCTTATAAACAAAATAGATTTCGTCAACTTGACTATGTGGAAATACTGCAGGCCCAAGACAGAATATTTTATTATGGAAGGGGCGATCCTGAGAGCTTGAAGAATCTGGCAGATGAATTAGCAGTGGATATTCGTCACCTTATAAAAGAAATTGAACAGATAAATAATATACTTAAAAAATATCCCACTACTTCTCCCATACGTTATAAACCAAAAGGCATTTCCCAAATTAAATCAGGCAGTAAGGACTTAACAGGCATGCAGACCCGCTGGAAGAAGAAATGCGATGAGCTAATAGAGAGAGGACAAGAGTGGAAGATCTACAAGATTCGCTGTATTGATGCACCCTGGGATGAGGAAGAGGAAAGGCAGGCGATGCGCCGAATTTTACACGATGATGAACTTGCAATCGAGATACTGATAGCATTACATGAGTTGATTTACGACTATCGCAAAACAGGCAAGGATAAATGGCGCAAGCCAAGCGAAGCTGAAATAAAAGCCTTAGTTAAATTATTTAAAGGAATTGATAGAATCTATGACTGGTTGGAAAAGATATCTCGCCCATTTATTGGGCCAAAACGCGCCAAATCCTTGGCCCTTTTCGCTGCCCGCATTTTGCATATCCTCAACAACCTCTTTCCCAGATTCAATAGGGTGGTGGCGATGGCGGGGGTGGTGAGAAAAATAGAAACACCTCCTGATTTTAAGGTGATACTTATTGATGTCGTTCATCAGGATATGGGGAGAAAGTTAGATCTCAGAACTTTGAGCGCTCTCGGTTTTATTATTGATGAGAGTTTGTTGGAAATTAACTTATACGGCATAAACCAGGGAGTGTCCGCAATAGAAAAAGAAACGCAGGACGCTGTTGAGTACACATTAATTTATAGTTGTCTTTTGGATAATGAATCTTTGCCGTGCCGCGTGAAGATTTCCTTAAGCCGAGACTTAAAATTGCTCTCATGGCAAATGCAGGAAGTTTCATCTGAATATGAGAAATATTTTGCTTCTTTTGAATATTGGCTGTCTGGGATTAAGGGCCATACGTGGCATCCGGATAATGAACAGTTTGAGCTTAAGCCGTGGAAGCTACAAGAGCAATTCGGTTTTGAGGATTTTAACTTTGGGTTATTACCCGAAGCAGATTGGGTTCAGTATCTTGCGGAATACGGCCGATGGTATTTAGCACGGTTCCATAAAAAAATGGCCGAAGGGGAAGCCGAGGACGTCTCGGCATTGTTCCAGTTAAATAGAGAAGTATTAGATGAGATAATGCGAGATGAGCCGAATGTGCCCGTAGTAGATTTTGGCCCGCTTAATGACCATGATAAGGCATTACAAGTTATGGCTTATTATCTTACCGGAGCACAAGAATATGATCAGTCCGATTTCATGAAGCGGTTAAACCAGAGGTTCGCTTATGATGGTTATTTATTAGATTCAGCGTCAGCGGCTTTTCCTGCCATTTTGACTGTTGTCTGTCAGAAGACCCAGACGGTTTTTCACTCTTTTGCGGAGCTTTTGATGGTCTATTACAGGGAAAGATTGGAGATTTTACGGCAGAGAAGGAATACGATATCTGCTTCCATGGATATCGAGAGCAGGCGACTAACAGTTACATCAGAAGAGGATTATTTGAAACGGCCGATTCATCCCAAAGCAGATATTCTTTTGGTCAGAAGAGCCATTGAAATCGCGCTAAAAGGCAAGAAGATGTTCGGTTTAAAGACTCAGAGTGATACCTGTGTCTCGGCGTGTTTAGTCGTTACGGCAGCAAAAATTCGTCCTCTCACGCAAGATCATTTTACTCCGCCGTTATCTTTCAAGCTCAAGAGCGGATGGTTTTGGCCCGGTCCGGATATCGACGGAAATAGCTGGGGTGGAAGCTATCTGGATCTTACTAATGATACGACGAAGAATGATTATCAGAGATTGTTGGCATCTATGGAATTATCAATAGATGATTATCCTTACGCAGAAGTGCTTTTCGTTTGTCGGAAATCAGAGGGGGATAAATTCGGAGCTTTTAAAGTGGCGGCTTTAGCCATCCACAGGCCGGTTTCGTTCTGGGATCAGATAATTATTGCCAAGAAGGCTGACCCCGCGTTCGATGCATTTCTTCTGGAGAAGGATTATGGAGTCATACGATTGATTGATTTCACGCGGGGGACCGTGGCCTTTAATCAATCCTTTACAATTCTCCAAATAGGACGTGAGTCTCATTGGGCTGTTGATGTCGACAATATTATTGCTGTCCCAAGTAATGTCAGCACTGATTTATTAGAAGACGCAGATGGAAGACGGGTTTTAAAAATATTTGATAAAGGGAACGATTTTAATTCCTCATCAGGGGCGCCTTCGCAGCCAATGCCAAAAAATAAACCTTCCGACGACGGCTTCCTGAGAATTGTTCCATTGTTGATTTTGGTATCAATTCCGGTAATTGTTGCGGCGGTAATTTTGGGAATTCATCACTGGCCGCAAATCCCCAACCTTAACCTATTCCACCTTGCAGGTGGAAGAGATTGGGGTTTGATGCTGCCGGTATTATTTTCGGTGGCGATGGCGAGGAGCGGGAATAGAAACGCCCCCTTTTCTAAACGTCCCTTAGCTATTCCTTCTGGTTCAGAGAAAGTTGAGAGAGATGGAAGGACTCTTTATATTTCTCCAAGAGCAACGAAAAGGATGAGGATACTAAACGATTTTGTAAGACAGAGAGAAACCTTTGTTGAAATATCAGGTATAGGTTTAACTAAACCACGCAACGATAAAACAACAGTAGTAGTTGATTTCATATCTCCCAGAATAAACAAATGTTTTGTATTAGATATCCCGATAGCTCTTGGGCCTTTGTTACAACCAGAAGATGTGAAATACCTTGTTAGTATTGGCAGAAAATTAATGGAGGCGTTAGCTCTTTCGAAAGAATTAGTTCTGAAGCGGATAGACAATAAACTTGTTCTTAAATCAAGTAAAAAGAGTCTTACAGTAGAAATTGAAGATTATATTAATAATTTAAAAGGTAGTTATAGAAGATTAAAGGCACGGAATTTAGTTTATGGATTTCTATCACGGCTATCTAATCGAGTCATACCGGAAGATATAGGTCAACTTAAGAAAAATTTAAAACAAATGGGAGAAATTTCATTAATTATGGACTGGGATATTGTTATGAGTGGTAATTATGTTTTGGAAACGGCTTGTTATATGGATCGTGTTTATGCTGAAGCAAGACGGCAAAACGCTTCTCCTGATTTTTATGTGCATTTTCATGATAACTTTGGTTCGCCAACAATCATGAGACAATTAGTTATGCCAAGCCACGGAGATTTAATTTATGCCAAGAACAAAAAAGTAAAATGGTTTGAGATTAGAGCGTTAGGAACGAAAAAAAATCCAAAATCAAAAAAGCAGATAACAATTCAGGCCTATAATACGCAAGAGATAGACTCCATAAAAGAATCAGTAAGGGGTATTATAGAAGGAATCGAGGCTCTGCGGAACCCTAAACCAGAAGAACTCTATAGCTATATAGCAAGACTCCTAGCATATTTAAGAAAAGTTTTAGAATTAAATTATAATCCGGCAACTGTTATTAAATACATTACTGGACGGGAGAAAGCGGAAAAATATCGCAAATATGAAAATTCACGAAATGTTACTTCTATTAAAAAAATGGTATTACGGGCAATTTTTCTGAGGTGGGGGGATCCGTTCAAAGAATTACAAAAAATATCTTTGGAAACTTTAAAAATGCATACTGCATTAAACACGCATCGATTTTACCGGCGGGTGATGCAGTCCGCTCCTGTTCGTTCGCAATTAGAAAAAGAACTCAACTTTCATCCTCAGAAGCCAATTTTGTGGAATCTTTCAATCGCTACTAATAAGGAAAGCATTAAAGAGGGTTTCATAATCTTAATGAAATTTTATAACGAGTTACTTAAACCTCGCTTAGGCCACCCCGGCAATGATGTCTTAACATCATCTCTGGTTGCTAATCTCGCCGCCTCATCAGATAACCGATTTATATTGTTTAAAATTCATTATTCTTTAGACGAGACATTAGAATTTTTTGAAGAATGCACCTTAAAGATCGAAAAATTTTTAAAACAAGAAGATTTATTAGTTGACATAAAAGACGAAATAAATAAAAAATCGCCGTTAGTCGCCCAAGATATGCAAAAGAAGGTTCAAAAAAGACCACAGATAAACCGTTTTATCTTAACTGGCAGAGACTTTTATGATTGTGTTGCTGAAGCTTTTAAAGGATTAATAACTATGCCAGATAGAACAGCCATAGAGGTATATATTCCCTTAGAGGTCACAAATTTGACATCTTCCAAATATTTTCCCCTGAGAGATAAAGTAGAAGAGGAAGTAAATAATCCTTATTGGAGATATCTAAGAGAATTCAATATATCTTACCTTGCCTTTTATGACGGTGAGCCTACCGGACCGGGAGGCGTTGCCAGTAAGGCAGAGCAGCCTAAAGTAGTGCTTTATTTTTGGAGTTCATTAGATAAAATGTTTGCTTATCTGGAAAAAGAGGCAGGCCAAACTGGCGCAATGGGCAGGTCAAAGGGCTTTAATATGGGTATTCTTTTTATGGCTGTGATTGCGGGTATAGGGATAGTGCTTGCAATCTGCGCCTATTTAGCCAAAACCGGTAAAATCAGCGGCGGGTTGCTGGTAGGTGAACTTATCAGCCTTTCCAACACCATTCAAATAAATATTCTTTCCGAAGCCATCCCCAATCCTCTTGCTCAAGTTGATATAGACAGTTTATTAAGCCGGGTAATAATAATTGGCGTTTTATGTATCATCTTCGCATTCGTTTTCTTCGGCTTATATTGGAGACAGATCCGACAGAACTTCAAGGGACATAAGGAGATAAAAGGAAACGCTCGGGGATTAAGCAATTTACAAAGGAAAGCCCCGATTCTTTCACAATCAGTTTTGGATTCGTGTTTAACAGGACGCATATCTCCTTCTTTGCGCATAGAGTCCTTTGTCCCTGCTGTTGAAGATGTTAGAGTTGAGAGGGAGAGTGTCAAAGACGCTGTTTGGGAAGATTTGGGGATATTACCCAGAGAAGAATTCAGTTTATCCTGGCAAGAAGTTGAAGGTGCCGGCTGGAATAAGTGTGATTCTCAGCAAATAGACTGTCTCCATCAGATGCTAAAAGGTCATAGCGATTTAGTGACCGATGTGAATCTTAAGCTGGATAAAGAAGGCAATACAATCATAACAAGCACATCATTTGATGGGGACGTGAGGGTATGGAAAATAGATAAAGAGAGAAAAGTTTCATTTATGAAGTTAAACGTGCATTGGGGGTGGGTAATGCATTCAAATACTTATCTGACATCCGGTGGTGAGATTATAATCACAAGCGCTGATTATGCCGGGTACATCATCTTATGGAGAATAACTAAAGAGGGTAAAGTTTTAGCTGTCGTTTTAAAAGTACATACAAAGGAAGTTAATTATATAGATACTTATATTGATAACGCGGGCAATATAACGATAACAAGCGCTGCATCCGAAAACGATATCAAGTTATTACAGATAACCACAGATAATAAGCTTTTTGTGATTACCTTAAAGGGCCACAAAAAAGGCATCCGGCATGTACAGATGGTCAGAGATGCTTATGACAATATATTTATCACCAGCGCATCAGAAGATAGCACGCTGCGCCTTTGGAAGATAACAAAAGATTTGAGAGCTTCGGTTCTGGAGCTATCCGGACATAAAAGATGGGTCTATATGAGCAATACCCATATTGATAACGCGGGCAACATAACGATCACAAGCGCTGCATCCGAAAACGATGTCAAGCTATGGCAGATAACTCAAGAGGGGAAAGTTTCGGTTATGACATTCCCCAATTATTATGGAACGCATGATAGCGCAGAGATATATACTTTTATTGATGATAAAGGGGATATTACGATTGTCTCTCCGGCAGAAGATTATACGATTAAGATATTAAGAATAACTAAAGATAAGAGAATCTCTGTCATTAGTTTAAACCGGCACACAGGTACGATCTTCTGTATGAAAGCTCGCATTGATAACAACGGAGAGATGGTTATTGTCAGCGGCGGACATGATTGTAAGGATATTGTCTGGCGTCTCAATAATAAAGGGCAGGTCAAGGCAATTGTTATAAGGCATTCTTTTGCGTCTGCAAAGGTCGATTTTTGTTTCAATGCGCAAGGGGAATGGCCTGGTTCTATGACGATAGTAAGCGGCGCGACCAACTCAACAAGCGGCACGGTTGGCCTGTGGCGGATTCCTTCGCTGGAGCAGGCTATTGATTTGGCAATAAAGCGGGAAGTATCAAAAGAAACATCAAAAGAAACATTATTAACTAAGTATAGGCCTCTCATTGAATGCTTAAAAGAGAATGCCGAAAAGCCAAATTACCAGAGATTGGGAATATATATTCTGCCATTTATTATTAAAGCAGATTTAGGGGTGTCGGCCAGCATCACGCTTCTTAAAGCATTTGCTCAGTTGATGGATGAGACGGATATCCTGGACTTTATAAGGAATCCTTTATTGGCACAAGATATGGTCTTACATTACCGCAGATTAAGCCAGCGAGCCAATGAATACGAAAAAATCAGAGAGGATATTTTATACGCGCATAGAGAGATAGATATATCAAACGAGATAGAAATTTCGATTGCCTATACGCTGATGAGGGGCGCGGTAATTTCAGCTAAAGACTCCAGCCCCCTCGATTACCATACCTTTAAAGAGAGGATTATCATAAAGAGGGAATTGTCTGCTCTCCCGCCGGAATTAACGCAGAGTGCGCCGTTTAAAATCAGTGAAGTCATCTATAAAGAAGCCCCTATCAATCGAGGCGTTATCAGAAATTATAATGAACTTTTGAAGACCTTATTGAATAGAGAAAATGGCTTGTGGCGAGACAGCATTTTGGCAATGTTGCAAGATAAAAGAAACGGCATTAAGCCTTACTATGAATCTCAGATAAAGCCGTTAATCGCTAAATTCACGCAAGAGCATAATGTTGCTTCGTTCGCAGATATATTCAATGATGATGAATTAACGCGTTTGTTTATCAGGGGACTTTCAGGGCGTATCGCGATATGGTTCGCTCAGGATAAGAATTGTCACAATACCAATATGAAGCGCACGCTTGAAAATCTTGTTTTGACCATTATCTTAAAGGAGCAATTGGGCGATGCAGACAAAAACCTTATCTTGACCTATAGCGATTCCTCGCCGCCCAAAGAAAGACATAAGATGTTGTCTCTTTTGCTTAATATTTACACCGACCGTTATCCCGATACAGTCAAGCACCTTATCGCAAGCGTTCATCCTGAAGAAAACATCGCTCAAGCCGCACGATGGGATTCCCTCAAAAATTTATACCTTAACCCCCACATCATATCGGAAGTGAAACGGGAGTTTGCCAAGATAAAAGTAGAACACATCAGAGATATCGAGATAGTCCTTGTCCCCGCGAAACAAAGATTAGACCATAATTTCTCCAGCATTTCGCATGATTGCTTAGGGAAGGATACAGAGGCGATATTCGAAAGCGATTTTTATCCTTACAGGATACTCATAAAAGGCTCTAACAGAATAGACGGCTATATTTATGTCGCTGAAAGGAATGTTGACAACGAACGGTTATGGGTCCTTGCCGGTATACAGCCAGCTCCCGATATTGATATTGACTACGATGCTTTCTTGTTAAAACTATTAGATGCGATGGAAAGTCAGGCGGCTAATCGCGGCGTAGCAAAGATTCTTATTACCAAAGACGGCCAATATCAATCCAACCGGGAGGGAATGAAACAAGCGATAGAGAGGGCCTCTTTTAAAGAAATTGTTTTAACTGATGATGTGGTTTTCCCGCACAAGGGAACAGCACAATTTAGTTTAAATGAATTCCTTCTGGCAAGGCAAGTGAAGAACAGAGAAGGCGGAGACAAAGGCGGGGGCATTCCCCAAAGCGCCCCCTCAGACAACTCTAACCCTGAGCCTGTCAGCCAGCAGCAACTCCGCTTCCGCGCCAGCACGCCCGTCTTGATTCTATTGGGTGTGGTGGTGGTTTTAGTGGCTGAGGCAACGGCTATCTTCTGGCAGCAGATTTCGGCAGTTGGGCAAGGCTTACTAGAGTGGATTATTTCCAGCGGTAAAATCGGCGGCGGGTTGCCGGCGGTGGAATATTCGTATAAAGCCGGCATCTTCTCATCTCTGCCCAGGGGAATGGTTATATTATTTGCCGTGGCGTTGATATGCGGGTTAATTTATCAGGCCTGGCTGCGGTTGGGCCCGGCCCGGCAAAAGCAGGTAAGTTGTTTTTTAAAGGCGCATTTTAATTCGGTCTTTTTCTCAACCATTGCCTTTACTGCCGCTTTTGCCGTAGTAGCCAATTTTTACTATCCGGCTATCTTGAAGATTCTGCCTCATACCGGTAATATGATGTTTTATTTCGGCTTAGCCGAGTTCTTATCCCAGTGTTTCAGCCGGCTCAAAGGCAAGCAGCGCAGTTTTGATTACAAAAAGATAGCCGTTGCTGTTTTTGCTTATGGTTTATTCTTTGGTATAGTCTGGGGTTGGTTTTATGGGTCCTATCAGATACTTATTCCCAACCATACTTTATCCGGCCGTATATGCAGGCCTGCCGTAGACCAGGCTGCCGGGGCATTATTCAGCACCCTTTGGACTATTTTTGTTTCCGGAATATACGATAAGCTGAAAGAAAACAGCAAGGGAGAGAAGAATATAAAAACTTTTTTAAGCCAGATTTGGCAGGAGAAGAAATACAGCTTGGTTATCCTGACCTTATTTGGTCGTCTTCCCTGGTGCGTAATCCATTATTTTAACTTAAATCGTTCCGGTGGGGCTGGCGATATGGTGTCGGCTGTTTCAGTAGTGATGGTGCCCTGGACTATTATTTGGATATATCTTGCTAATCTAAAAAAGCCCGCGCAGGTATCTTCGTTTATACCCAGAACGATTGTCGGATTTGGGTTAGGCGTATTTTTAGCGTATTTTATTGGAGACGGTTTTATTGCTTATTATCTTTTCGGCAAAGAGTTACCCTTAGTTTGGATGTCGGCGCTAACGGCAGCCTGTGGCATTTTAGGTATCGGCGCGGCTAATTTAAGGGCGTTTTCCAGGACAAAAAGCAAAAAGCTGATTAAATCACTTCCTGCCAAAGCCAATGACCAAAATAAGACCGCCGCCACGCAGGCGGGGCAGGAGGATGCAGGGAAGTTAGAAGGCATACTTAATGCATTTAAGGCGGCGTATTTGAAGAGAACACAACAGCTTATAAGCGATGGATACATATATGGAGATTACGCGACGCAGAGGAATATTATCCGCACGATTAAAGAACTGAAAGCCCTAGCCATTTTTTTAAGAGAATTAGGCGGAGAAGAAAAGGTTATGAGGGAATGTTTTGAAGAAATAGTAGGGCTTGTGCGTTTGATACAGGGCAATGAATACGGAATTCTTCCTATTGAATTACAGCAGGATTTGGTGATGATAAGCCTGCGCTTGGGACTTTTTGAATATTTTAGTTTATTTCTTCGCACTTTATTTACAGGCGTAGGATTTATATCGCCATCGCATCTTGAACTGGCAGACAAACAAGCCCAGATTGAGTTTTTAATTGCGCAGGCCAACGAACGTTTGGCTGTTTTGCGGGATACAATACATAGCCAGTTGGTGATTTTTAGCCAGGAGAGAAGAGGGAGCGACTGGTATAAGAGGCTAAGGGAAACTAGACAACTTGTGGAAGATCTTTTCAAATTGAGCCAGGAAAGACCGCCTCTTTATCCTGTTCCTTATCCGCTAAGAGACGAAGATCGCCCATGGGATGTGCCTCATCCGGAATATAACCCCCCTTATTATGTAGGCAAGACTGTTTTATCCGCGCAGAAACAAGGAGCGGATTCGGAAGATATAAAAGATGTAAGAAGAAAATTAATTAGTTATTTGGGGCCCGTTCAATTCGGCGATGATAATTATCCGCGTAACCCAATGGGCCGCAGGGGCATAAAAGGTAGGGGTCTTTTATGGTACTGGGGAACAAACTTTGCTTGTGATCCTGTTATTACGGCTGATGACCCATGGACAGGAAAGCGTGTATTTTTAGCTGTAAAGAGGGCTGATAATGGCCTTTGGAGTATTCCGGGAGGAATGATGTCGTTGGGAAGGACTGTTGGGGCGATGATGCAGGACCACCTAAAACGTAAGACAGGCATTTATTTAGACTCCGCGATGATTACAGATGCTCCAGTCGTCTATCAAGGATATGTTGTTGACCAGAGGGCAACAGATAATGCTTGGATTGAAACAACTGCCAAGCATATTCATCTTTCTGCGGCGCAGTTTAAAGAGGTAATGAAGCAGGATGGCGCGATGCAGCCGGCAGATAAAGAGTATGTGCTGGAAGTTGACTGGTTGCCGATTGAAAAGGCTGTGTTACAGCAATTGCACGCTTCTCATGGGGAAATAATGCATATCGTGATTTCTTCTGGTATCTCTGATTCAAGCAGCAGAGGGGCTATCCTGGGGAGCGGCGGGGGCAGAAATTCATCTTCTATAGGTAGAAGGGACTTTTGTTCGCCCGACGATAAAATACCACCTCAAGGAATAATAAAAAGATTAGCAAAAGCCAGTAAGTGGGTTGAGGAAAATGCACAAATGATTTTAGAGCATTTTGAAGATCCGCTTTCTGGAACGGGTGAGGGAATTGCCCAACAGGGATGCCTACGCCTAAGAAAAAAGGTTGGCGATCTCGGTTACGGTATTGACACATTGGAAATTTCCATCTCTCCTACTATTATTAAGGTGGAAGATACACCGCTACAATATTCTGCCTTTACTGACGTTAGACAGCCTATGTGCTTGCAGAATTTGAGTGTTAAATTTGAGCAAGAAGAGATGGATTTAGGTAATTTTATTGCGGCGCTTATGAGCGATGCAGAAAAATGTGAACTTTTTGGGTTACCCGGATCACTAGGAATAAATTTGGAGGAATTAACTGAGAGGGTAAATTACACCACTAAATATGCAGAACCCGCCTGCCTTATTATTCGCAACAATAAAGATGAACAGATTGTCTGGAAGAATGATATTGAAACTGATGTGAAAGTAGAGGTAATTACCAACCACGGAGTTGCTATCAGTTGGTATTGTAAGGTTGCGCATTACCAGGACGTTATACAAGGAAAATTTGGCGGCATTTCTAACTTTGGTAATGCTGCGATAGTTACTATTCATGGGCATCCGCCCTTAACATTAGATACGCCATTTCAACACAGATTAAATATGAGCATTGATGATATAATAAATGCCGCACATATACATACGCCGGGGATAAATGAGCCAACGGGAATAAATGATGAGTATCTGGCCGATGGGATTGCTTCGTGGATAGGCGAAGGTAATATGATGGTGCGTTTATATGCGATAAGTAGTCTCGGTGCGCTTCCTTTTGGGTTTACAGTAGCAAAAGCAATCCGTTACTGCTGGTATCAGGATATTTGGATTTT
>CAZEQA010000033.1:0-12382 GCA_964514265.1 uncultured Planctomycetia bacterium
CAAGAAAATTGCCTTCGGCAATAACCTTAACCCTAAAGGGTAGACTTTCGCAATTCCTTATTAGCGAAAGGTCTAATGTGCAATTTTCAGTGGTATCTGATGTTTTGAAATTCCATACCAAAATATAGAAAAAAGCAGCAGAAAAAAGAAGTTCGTATATTAATTGTTAGAAGTAAATATTAAATAAGGAGGCGTCAAATGTTATTAGTAGAAATAGCAATGCTTATATATGGAATTGTTATATTAGTTAAAGGTAAGTTTTCTATTGGAAAAGGTAAAATATTAACCGATGGGCGTGCAAGATTATGCGGCGGTATACTAATTTCTCCTATCCCGTTAATATTTCTCATAGCACTTGTTTTAGCGTTTTTGATGCCAGCGGATACAGTAAGGGCGGTCGGAACGCTTATCGGAATATTTATTACATTCGTAGCACTTATATTAGCTCTTGTTTTAGGAAATATTCTATATAAACAACAAGAGAAAAAACCGTAAGAATAAAGATAAAACTTCTAAGCACTTCATCCAGCGGACCCTACTACGCCGCTATGAGGCTTCGTAGGGCCGCTGATGCCGATGTTATATGAAAAAAATTTGGGAAAGAATTAGTCGGATTTCTAAAGCCGGCCGAAAATTTGATATTGAGTTTTGGCAGGCGCAGAGTGCCAGCACGCGTTTTAAAGTTAGCTTTGATATGCTCAAAGATTTTTATAGATTAAAAGGAAAAAAAATCAATGCCCGTACCTTCCGATTACAAAGAACTGTTGAGAATCTTAAACAGGCGCAGGGTTAGATATTTACTAGTAGGCGCTTATGCGGTTATACATTATACAGAGCCGCGCTATACTAAAGATTTGGATATCTGGATAAAACCAGAAATAAAAAATGCCACCAGATTTTATAAAGCGTTAAAAGAGTTTGGCGCACCCTTAAGGGATATCGTGGAAGAGGACTTTACTAATGAGAATCTTGTTTATCAGATAGGCGTTGCGCCAGTAAGGGTAGATATAATCATGGGCCTCTCGGGTATTAAATTTGACCAAGCCTGGAAAAATAGAAAATTTGCCAGTTTTGGCGGAGTCAAGGTTAATATTATCGGGATAAAGGAACTTATAAAGTCCAAAAGAAAATTAAAGCGGTATACGGATATCGCTGACATAGAACTTCTCGAACATTGTCAACAACTAAGAAAGAAGAAGTAATATGAATTTGGTTACTTTAAGACATTCCTGCGCGCATGTAATGGCGGCGGCAGTAAAAGAACTTTATCCGAAGACAAAATTGGGTATCGGCCCGGCAATTGCCAATGGCTTTTACTATGATTTTTCTCGTGAAAGGCCTTTCTTACCGCAAGATCTGGCCAAAATCGAGAAAAAGATGCACCAGATTATTGCCAAAGACGATAGATTTGAGAAAGAAGTGCTCACAAAAGCAGCGGCGCACAAGCTGTTCGAGAAACTAAAAGAGCCATTTAAATTGGAACTGTTGCAGGATATCCCCGATAAAGAAATTACTGTCTATCGCAGCGGCAAATTCACAGACCTCTGTCGTGGGCCGCATGTACAATCTACCGGCGAGATTAAGTTCTTTAAATTGCTTTCTGTGGCCGGGGCCTACTGGCGGGGCAATGAAAACAATCCCATGCTTCAGCGCATCTATGGCACATGTTTTGCCAGTAAGGCTGAGCTGGCTAATTATTTACACCTGAGAGAGGAAGGCAAAAAACGTGACCACCGAATTTTAGGGCCTAAACTGGGATTGTTTAGTTTTCCCGAGGAGATAGGCCCGGGACTGGTGCTCTATCATCCCAAGGGAGCAATGCTGCGTTCTTTAATTGAGGATTATGAAAAGAAGGAGCACTTAAAAAGAGGATACAGCTTAGCCCTTGGCCCGCATATCTTAAAAAGCGATATCTGGATTCGCTCCGGACATTACGATTATTATAAAAACAGTATGTACATCTTTAAGATCGAAGGCCAGGAATACGCTATTAAGCCGATGAATTGCCCGGGGCATATGTTAATCTATAAATCGGCCACGCGCAGTTATCGTGATTTGCCCTTAAGATTGTTTGAACTGGGCACAGTATATCGTCACGAAAAATCTGGCGTGTTACATGGGCTGTTGCGCGCCCGCGGTTTTACCCAGGACGATGCGCATATCTTTTGTCTTCCAGATCAGCTTAGCGATGAAATAACCGGGGTCATCGAGTTTGTTCGGGATGCCTTAAAGGATTTTGGATTTACGGAGTTTTCCGTTTCGTTAAGTACGAAGCCCCATAAATATATCGGCAGAGATGAAAATTGGACAATGGCAACACGCGCCTTAGAGGAAGCTCTCGAGCGCAACGGGCTAGATTACGATATTAATGAAGGAGAAGGCGCCTTTTATGGGCCGAAGATTGACATAAAATTAAAGGATGCCTTGGGACGTTTCTGGCAATGCGCCACTATTCAGTGTGACTTTGCGCTTCCGGAAAGATTTGACCTTGCTTATATAGGTAAAGACGGCAAGGAGCATCTCCCGGTAATGCTGCACCGGGTAATCTTAGGCAGTTTAGAGCGGTTTATCGGCGCCTTGGTTGAACATTATGCCGGGGCAATGCCGGTTTGGCTTTCGCCAGTGCAGGCGGCAATTATTCCCATTACCGACAAACACCTTAAATACGCTCAGGAGATTGAGCAGAAATTAAAAGAAAAGCAGATCCGCGTCCAGTTAGATGCACGCTCAGAACTGATGCAGAAACGCATCCGCGATGCGCAGATGGAAAAGGTTCCTTATATGTTAATTGTCGGTGCCCGGGAGCAGGCGCAGCAAGAAGTAGCCCTCAGGATGCGCACAGGCGGCGAACAGGGAACGATGAAGATAGACGACTTTGTAAAAAGAGTTTTGCAGGAGGTAAAGGAAAAGAGATAATATACAACCTTGGCCTTATGGGCAGGTTCCATCCCGATTATTAGCAAAAGCAAGGAACCTGACCAAAGAAGCAGCGAGCGCTTTGCCATAAGCTTAACGCCAAAAGGATAAGGAGGTGATGTAAGATTCTCAGAAACGTTAGAGTCAATCGCAGAATCAGAGCAGAGAAAATCCGGCTTATTGGAGAAAACGGTGAGCAATTAGGAATTACTTCAGCTGAGGAGGGCCTAACCCGCGCTGAGGCCAATGGATTGGACTTGGTAGAAGTTGCTCCTGAGGCCAAGCCTTCAGTCTGCCGTATTATGGATTACAGTAAGTATAAATACGACCAGGAGAAAAAGGAAAAGCTGGCCAAAAAACATCAGAAGAAAGTGCATCTTAAAGAAATAAAGTTAAGGCCAAAGATTGAGGAGCACGATTATCAGGTTAAGCTGCGTAGCCTCGAGCGTTTTTTAACTCGGGGGGACAAGGTCAAGGTAACGCTTGGTTTTCGCGGCCGGGAAATGGCCCATCAGGAACTGGGCCGACGCATTTTAGATAGATTTATTAAAGACGCGACCAACATTGGCCAGGTTGAGAAAGCCCCGGTTACCGAAGGCCGGTTTATTAATTTGACTTTCACACCTAAATAAGCGAGGCCATAACTTAGCGAAAGCTTAATCCCAAAGGATATACTTTCGTAATTCCTATTTAATGAAAGGTATAATCCCAAAGGATATACTTTCATAATTCCTTTTAAGCAGGGGTCTTAACGAAAGGTCTAACGCCAATACAATAAAGGAATTAAGCCAAAAAGGAACTTATCATGCCCAAACTGAAGACCAAAAAGGGGTTAGCAAAGAGATTCAGGCTTACCAAAAGCGGCAAAATTAAAAGGGCAAAGGCAGGCCGTGGCCATTTATTGGCCAAAAAATCAAGAAAGAGAAAGCGCCTGCTGAGGAAAGCGGGTCTGGTTTCTAAAGCTGACAAGAAAACAATAAAGATGTTACTGCCTTATTAAATATAAGATAGCGTATAGCGTATAGCGGATAGGAAAAAACAAAAGATTTTAACTAAACGCTAATTGCTGAGGCAAGGAGGTAAAGGTGGCTCGAGTAAAATATGCGCCGGCGAGAAAAAGAAAGAAAAAGAAAATTTTCCGGCAGGTCAAAGGGGCGCGGGGAGGCCGCAGCAGGCTTTTGCGCACTGCCAAAGAGGCATTACGCCGCAGTCTTTATTATAGTTATCGGGACAGAAAAGCCAAAAAAAGAACTATGCGCCGGCTCTGGATTGTCCGGATAAATGCCCGGCTTAAAGAAAGAGGCCTCTCTTATAATAAATTTATTGCCGGCCTAAAGGAGGCTAAGATTGACCTGGACAGAAAAATTCTGGCCGATTTAGCCGTCAACGACAAGGCAGCCTTTAATTGTATTGTCGATGCAGTAACTAAGCAATAAGGAGAAAAGATGTATATTATTATCGTCGGCTGCGGCAGAGTGGGGAGCGAGTTGGCCAAACTTTTGGCCGACACCGGGCATAATGTGATAGTAATAGATAAAGATGCCAACTCCTTCAAGCGCCTGGGGAGCGATTTTAACGGCCTGACAATTACCGGCGACGGATTTGATGTGGACCTGCTTAAAGAGGCCGGCATTGAACATACAGACGCCTTTTGTACTGTCACCGACAACGACAATGCCAATATTATGTCCGGGCAGGTAGCCAAGAAGATTTTTCATATCCCCAGGGTAATTACCAGAATCAATGATGTCCAATATGCGCACATCTATAAGGAGTTGGGCATTGATATAGTAAGCAGCACCCCGCTGCTTGCCGCGATGATTAGAAACAAGATTATCGAAAGTAGGTTCAGCAGTTTTCTTCTTGAAGATAGTCGTCTGGATACAATGGAAATAGAGGTTGGCGCCAAAATCGCCGGCAAGAGTATTGAAGAGTTAAATTTGCCCGGGGAATTATTGATCGTAGCCATTATCAAAAAGAAGCAAGAGGCCTTTATCCCCCGGCTTAAAGATAAAGTTGAGCAAGGCGACCTTTTAATTGGGGCAGTCAAGACCGAAAGCCTGGCTAAAGTCAAAAAGTTCCTTGGACTAAAGTAGTTAAATCACAATGTACAAATCACAAATAAATTACAAATCCAACCGACTGAAAAGTCTTTGATGCTAGATCCTCGATACTAGATACTCGCCTTTACGAGCATCGAGAATCAAGCATCGAGAATCGAAAAATATTTGGTGCTTGTAATTTGGAATTTAACGGCTGGTTAAGGAGAATAAGATGTACATAGTCATAGTGGGCGGCGGTAAAGTTGGTTTTTATCTGGGCAAAGAGCTTTCTCAGGGACACCACACAGTCAGTTTAGTGGAAAAAGATGCCTCAACCTGTGAAGAGATTGCCAAAAACCTAAACAATGTCTTATTGATCAATGGCGATGGTTGTAATATCCGCTATCTGGAAGATGCCGGCATCAACCGCGCGGATGTGGTAGCGGCAGTAACCGGAAGCGACGAAGTAAATTTGATGGTCTGCCAGTTAGCTAAACAATCCTCCAAGGTCAAGCGCACTGTGGCCAGGGTAAATGACCCCAAAAATACCCATACCTTTAACGAGGTAGGCGTGGATGTAGCCGTAGATTCCACCTCTATCATTGCCAAAATCATCGAGGAGGAAGTCTCGCTTGAAGATTTGGTAACTCTGATGACCTTTAAGCGGGGAAAACTGGCATTGGTTAGGGTAGATTTGAATAACGAATCTCCCTGTGTGAATAAACAGGTAATGGACATTAAGCTGCCCCGAGCATCGGTATTGGTTTCTATTATTAGAGGAGAAGATGTGATTATTCCCCGAGGGGAAACTGTTCTCCAGGCCAAGGACGATATTATTGCCTTAACTGCTATTGAAAATGAACAGGACCTTCTGGATGTTTTGATTGGTAAGATGCCTAAGGCATGATGGGAAAGACTAAATTATTAAAAATCCGGAGAGCATTCTCAGGGATTGCCACAGAGATTATCATGACCGTGGTGATTATGGCCGTAGGTTACGGTCTTTCCTGGCTTATCGGCCATAAGTAGTAACCTTGGCCTTATGGGCAGGTTCCATCCCAATTATTAGCAACAGTCAAGGAACCTGACCAAAGAAGCAGCGAGCGCGTTGCCATAAGCTCAAAGCCAAAAAGGAAGGGAAAATGATTCTTCGGCCCCAACTTCAAGACGTCAAGATTATCGGACAATATAGCGGCAGGATTATTCTGGGCCTGGGCCTGTTGATGCTAATTCCTGTTATGGTAGCAATATGTTTTCATGAGCCAGAAGCACTTTTAGATTTTGTGATTAGCGCCTCCGGCTGCCTTATTGTCGGATATATCCTGATAATCACCTGTTTCAGTCGTAAAGAGCTTACCTGGAAACACGGGATGGTGGTAGTGTCTTTATCGTGGCTATTGGCAATGTTTTTCGGAGCAATTCCTCTCTATTTAAGCAGGCATTGGGGGAGTTACTTAGACGCCTGTTTTGATGCTATGAGCGGATTTGCTACCACCGGGCTTGCACTTGTCCAGGACTTAGACCATCTCTCTTTCAGCCATAATATGTGGCGGCATTTAACGATGTATATTGGTGGCCAGGGGATAATGATTGTTGCCCTTACTTTTCTTGTGCGGGGAGCCGCCAGCGCTTTGCCGATTTATCTGGGCGAAGCCAGAGAAGAAAAGGTCTTACCTAATGTAGTGCAGACTGCCCGGTTTATCTGGCTGGTCAGTTTGGTTTATCTAGTGATGGGGACACTGGCTCTATCTTTTACTGCAATTTCATCCGGTATCCCTAAAGATGAATCCTTTTTGCAGGGGTTATGGGTAGCCATGGCCGCCTGGGATACGGGCGGCTTTACTCCTCATTCACAAAGTATTCTTTATTATCATAATTTTACCTTTGAGTTGATTACGATAACCCTAATGCTTTTAGGCAGTCTTAATTTTAGTTTACATTACGCCCTCTGGGCAGGAAAGCGTAGAGAAATTTTCCGCAATATCGAGACAGTAACCTTTTTTATTTCCCTGGTAGTATTATTTAGTTTAAGCGCATTTGGCCTGGCAGCAAGTAGGGTTTATCCAAATGTTCAAATTCTCTTTCGCAAAGGATTTTATCAAGTAATCTCCGCCCATACCGGCACGGGCTATATGACTATCTATGCCCAGCAATTTGCCCGACACTGGTCGCCTCTATCTTTATTGGGCGTTACCCTATGTATGGCTATCGGGGCAGGTGCCTGTTCTACCGCCGGAGGAATTAAGGTATTGCGAATAGGAATAATTTTTCGTGCGCTTCTACAGGATATCAAAAGGACTATGCTCCCCCGCAGTGCCGTGGTAATAGATAAGATACATCATATTAAGGATGTGGTGTTGAGCGAAAAGCAGATCAGGCAGGCTGCCTTAATTACGCTGGCATATATCTTTTTGTATCTGGTGGGGACACTGGTCGGGGTATCTTTGGGATATCCCTTAAGATTGTCTTTGTTTGAATCGGTCTCTGCCGGAGCAAATGTAGGGCTTTCCTGTGGGATAACTTCTCCGGCGATGCCTGCAGCTTTAAAGGTGACCTATATATTTCAGATGTGGGCGGGAAGACTAGAGTTTGTATCTGTATTTGCCCTTTTAGGCACAATCTTTGCCGCAGTGAGAGGAAGATGAATTTAGCGTATAGCGTAGAGCGTATAGCGTATAGTAAAAAAAAGAATTTTTGTAATTTTCTATACGCTAAACGCTATCCGCTAAGTACTAATATTATTATCTTCTTGTTTATCTTCTTTAGTTGCTTCTTAAATGCGCAGGCCGCGCCAGCTGTTTCTCTGGAAGAGCTCATCAACAACGCCGAAGAATACGACGGGAAGACACTGACTTTTAAGGGAGAGGTAATTGGCGATATAATGATTCGCGGAGAATCTGCCTGGCTCAATGTGCACGATGAAACCGGCGCTATCGGAGTGTTTTGCCCTAAGGAGTTAGTGGGCGAGATTGAGTATCAAGGAAGCTATAAGTTTCGCGGGGATGTGATTTCTGTAAAGGGAATCTTTCACCGTTTTTGCTCCGAACACGGAGGCGATACCGATATCCATGCCGAAAAGATTACCATAATAGAAAAAGGGGAAGAGACTCCCCATCCTTTGGACCCTTTGAAGGTTAAGGCAAGTATCGTCTTGGCAGCAATAGCTTTTGCCTTAGCAGCCCTACATCTGGTTGTGCGGAGGTTCAGATGATTAAAAGTATGCGCAAAAAAATAGACAAAATAGATAAAGAGGCAACTGCCTTGTTGGAGCAGACAAAGACCGCCGAAGAGTTAGAGAAGGTAAGGGTTAAATATCTAGGAAGAAATGGGGCAGTGACCCAATTACTTAAACTTATTCCCAAGGTTGCCCTAAAATATAAACCGGAAGCAGGAAAGTTAGCGAATGCCTTAAAAAGAAGGTTAGAAGGGCAGTTGCGCAACAAATACGATGTATTGCGCAAGGAAAAGGAAGAGAGGGACCTGGCGATTGATATCACCATGCCGGGCGTATCTGGCGAATTGGGCAGTATTCATCCCATCAGTCAGACGATGAAGCAGATCAGCCGGATATTTAGGAATTTGGGTTTTAAAGTAGTCGAGGGGCCGGAGGTAGAAACAGACTATTATAATTTTACTGCTTTAAATATTCCCGAAGGGCATCCTTCCCGCGAAACCTTTCATACATTTTATTTAGATAGCGGTGAACTTCTGCGTAGCCAGACCTCCCCTGTTCAGATAAGAGTAATGGAAAAAGAAAAACCTCCTTTGAAGATTGTTGCCCCGGGCAAGGTTTATCGTCCCGACGCTACTGATGCCAGCCATTCCTTTATGTTTCACCAGGTAGAAGGTTTGGCCGTGGATAGAGATATCACTTTTGCCGATTTAAAAGGGACATTGTCTGTATTTGTACGGGAGATGTTTGGCCAGGAAACGCAGATGCGTTTTCGCCCCCATTTTTTCCCCTTTACCGAGCCCAGCGCCGAGGTAGATATCTCCTGTATTATCTGTGGCGGCAGGGGCTGTCGGGTTTGTTCATTTAAAGGTTGGCTGGAGATACTCGGCGCAGGAATGGTTGACCCTAATGTATTTCGTGTAGTTAAATATGATCCGGAGATTTGGCAAGGTTATGCCTTTGGCATGGGCGTAGAAAGAATCGCAATGTTAAAATACGGCATCACCGACATTAGATTATTTTTCGAGAACGATGTAAGATTTTTGAGACAGTTCTGATAAATTCGAAATTCGGATTTAACTTTTAAAATCAGGAGTTACAAATGCGCGTTTCTTTCAACTGGCTTAAAGATTATGTAGATGTGCGCAACTCAGCTGAGGCGTTAGCGGAAAAATTGACCATGGTGGGGCTGGAAGTTACTTCTTTAACCCGCATCGACCATGATATAATCCTGGAAATTGAGGTTACGCCTAACCGCACGGATTGTTTAAGCATGGTCGGGATTGCCCGGGAGGTAACTGCAATTACCGGGAAAAGACTAAAGCTCTCTACGCCTGCTTCTTTCCGCGGAATTTCAACCCTCAGTGTGCCTATTCAGATTAAGGATAAATCGCTTTGTCAGCGTTATCTCGGACGCGTAATCAAGAATGTAAAAGTTGGCCCTTCGCCTGAATGGTTAATTCAACGTCTGGAGGCCATGGGTATCCGGGCGGTAAACAACATTGTTGACATTACCAACTTCTGCCTGTTGGAACTGGGCCAACCTCTACACGCCTTTGACTTAGATAAACTGCAAGGCCAGAGAATAATCGTTAGGTGCGCTGCAGAAGGAGAGAGAATAGTTACTATTGACGGGCTGAAAAGAGACCTAGACCCTACTGTGTTGGTAATCGCTGATAAGGCTCACCCCGTGGCCATTGCCGGAATTATGGGCGGAAAAGATAGCGAGGTTGAGGAAGGCACCACAAACATATTGTTGGAAAGTGCCTACTTTGACCCCTTGGGCATTCACAATACTTCCCGCAAGTTGGGGCTGGCCACCCAGTCTTCCTATCGTTTTGAACGCGGCGTAGATACAGAAGGAGTATATCAGGGTTCCTTGCGGGCCACTGAATTAATCAAGAGGTTAGCCAGCCCCGGCAAGAAACAGTCCAAGGCAGTGACTATCGGTCGCTTAATCGATAAAGGCATAAGATTAAGCCGGCTAAATAAAGTGCGCTTGCGTTATGTAAAGGTGAGTGAGCTTTTAGGAGTGGAGGTTTCACCTGCTCAAATCAAAAAGGCCTTGCGCAGACTACAGTTTATCATTACTCACAGAAGCAAAGACACGCTCACGGTGAATGTGCCCAGTTTTCGCACCGACATTACCCGGGAGGTAGATTTGATTGAAGAGGTAAGCCGTCTTTACGGGTATGACAAGATTCCTCTAAATACTGCGCGTTTAACACCGGACCTATCCTATGCCGGAGGGCGCAAGCTTTTTACCGAGGCAAGCTATAATCTTATCCGTGGAATTCTCTTGACGCTCGGGCTTAATGAAATTATGACCTATAGCCTAATTAGCCGTCAGGGTTTGAGAAAGTTGGAGTGGCCGCAGACCGAGATAATAGCCATAAAAAATCCTTTGAGTTATGAACAGGAGATTTTGCGGCCCACCCTCCTTGTGGGGATGTTGAACGCGCTGCTCCTCAATATTAATCGCAAAAATACAAATCTAAAGCTTTTTGAATTAAGTTCGGTCTATATGAGGACAGCCCCCCAACAGACCAAAGAGCTTGCTAATTTGTGTATTGGCATAACTGGCAAAAAAGGCGACAATTGGCTGCAGAAGCAGGGTGAGTTTTCTTTCTTCGACCTCAAGGGCGCGGTGGAGACGCTGTTGAAAAAATTAGGCGTGAAAGATTTCTGTTTTGTAGAAGGCGAGCCCTTTCTTTTTACCTATGGTCGTTGCGCCAGCGTAATGCTGGAAAAGGATAATTTTGGCTTTTTGGGAGAGATAAAGAAAGAAGTCCTGGCCAGATTTGATATCTCTTATCCGGTTTACGTCTGCGAGCTTAAATTGCATAATCTACTTAAGGCTATTCACCAAGAAAAGAGATTTGTGCCACTGGCAAGATTTCCTTCGATAGAAAGGGATATATCCTTGATTGCACGGCAAGAAGTGCGCTCAGGGCAGATTATTTCATTAATCAACAAAATTGGCAGGGGTCTAGTAGTAAAAGTTACACTTTTTGACCAATATTTTGGAGAACAAGTTCCTTCAGGCTCTCGAGGCCTAAGCTTTTCTATAGAATATCGCGGCAAAGAAAGAACCTTAACTGCAGAAGAAGTCGATAAACTGCATCACCAGGTCCGTCAGGCCCTCAGCGAAGAGTTGAAGGTGCAACTTAGATGACCCCCCTCCTTAAGGTGTAATTAGAACTTGTTTTTCTGGTCAAGCTGTGATATAATTAATATAGAGTCCCTGCCATGCGCGTGCTGACTTGATAAGTTTTGAGCCAACATTATATTAAAGGAAACCCTAATCTAGATGTGGCGTGCAAGGCCCTTGACATCAAAGGTGCCAAGGGAAGCATAAAGCATCTATGCGGGTCTCCACCTGTACAAACAGGGTTCAAAATTATCAACTCACACGGCATACGCGGGGACTTTTATTTGTGTAACGTTAAATTACAAATGACCGAAAAGTCTTTGATGCTGAATCCTGGATACTAGATACTCGCCTTTACGAGCATCGAGAATCGAAAAATATTTGGTTATTGTCCCGAATGTTGCTATTCTTACGGAGTGTAACTTCGGGATCCCGAAGAGCATCTTAAGAAGTTACTACATTCGGGATAATTTTGGCATTGTGTATTGTTTGTAATATGGACTTATTCGAAAAAAAGGCGAAAGCAAAAGATGCTAAACTAGTTCCTCTAGCTCTGCGCATGCGGCCGCGAAATTTAAATGAGTTTGTGGGACAAAAACATATCTTAGGACCAGACAAACTCCTCACGCGCGCAATTTTAGCTGACCGGATTAGTTCTTTAATCCTCTATGGGCCGCCGGGAACAGGTAAAACCGCCCTGGCCTATGTAATCAGCAATGTGACCAAGTCCCATTTCGAGGGAATAAACGCAGTAACTTCCAATGTTGAGCAGATGCGCAAATTAATATCTTCTGCCCGCCAGAGGAAGAGGCTGGGCGGCCAGAAGACAACCCTGTTTATTGATGAGATTCATCGCTTTAACAAGGCCCAACAGGATGTGCTCATGCCTGATGTAGAAGAAGCAAATGTGGTGCTCATTGGGGCCACAGTGCACAATCCTTTCTTCTCTATAGTTGCCCCGCTTCTTTCCCGCTCGATTATCTTTTCCTTGAATCCTTTAAGCAAAGAAGAAATCACTACTATTTTAAAAAATGCCCTCAAGGATAAGGAGCGCGGCTTGGGCAAGTTGAACATTAAAATGCAAGCTCAGGCCTTAAGACA
>CAZEQA010000034.1:0-4641 GCA_964514265.1 uncultured Planctomycetia bacterium
TTGCTCTTTGTTATGGAAAAAGAGCACTCAGAAAAAGCTTTAGAGAAATCACGGGCCGAGTTGTGGATGTTTTATGAAATCAGCAACTTAATGCGCACTACCCTCAAACTTGATGAAATCTTATATATAATCCTCACTTGTGTCACTTCTCACGAAGGTCTGGGCTTCAATCGCGCAATGCTCTTTCTAGTTAACGAAAGAAAAAGAATTCTTGAAGGTAAGATGGGTATTGGCCCGGATACCGCTGAGCAGGCAGGCAAAATATGGAGAAAGATTGAAGCTGAAAAAACAACGCTGGAAGGCCTAATCAGTGCCCATAAGGCATTTAATAAGAGAAAAGGCACGCGACTAAATAAGTTGATTAAATCCATAAGGATACCTTTACGAGAAAGTGCGGGGATCCTCGCGCTGACAGTCTTAGAAGGTATGAGCTTTGAAATCACCACCGATGAAGTAAGTAAAAAGGTTAAAGATCCAATATGCGCTTTACTAAAGACCAAACATTTTGTCACTGTCCCCTTAAAGGCGAAAGATAAAACCATCGGGCTTATCCTTGTAGATAATATATTTACCAAAGAAGCAATAACTAAAGATGATATAAGAATCTTAACTATGTTTGCCAATCAAGCAGGTCTGGCCATCGAGAATTCTCATCTTTACGAAAAGACTGTCAGTCTTTCCCACTCAGATTCTTTAACTAATCTGATCAATCACGGTCGCTTCCAATACCTTTTAAGCAAAGAACTTAAAAGCGCAGCAAAACATAAAAAACCACTCTCTCTAATAATGATTGATATAGACAATTTTAAGAATTTCAACGATACCTTAGGCCATCCTGCTGGCGATAAGGTCTTAATCGACATCGCTAAGATTCTCAAGAAGACCTGTCGTTCAGCAGATATTGTTGCGCGATATGGCGGAGAAGAATTTATCGTTGTGCTTACTGATACAAATAAGGAAGCTGCCTGGGGGCTGGCAGAAAGATTAAGGCAAGCTGTGGAGAAATTTGAGTTTCCTGGAGAAGAAATTCAACCCAATAGAAATCTTACTATTAGCTTAGGACTGGCCTCTTTTCCTGAAGATGCCCAGAGTAAAGGAAAGCTTATTTCCAAAACAGATAACGCACTTTATCAGGCTAAAGCTACGGGAAAAAATAGAACACATATCTACTCTGCAGCAATCGAGTAAGAGACCTCTTTCTCTTTCTCTTTGCTAAACCTCACCGAAACAATCTTTGAGACACCGGATTTTTCCATAGTGATTCCGTACATAACATCGGCCATATTAATGGTCTTTTTATTATGGGTAATAATAATAAATTGGGAGGTCTTAATAAAGTCGGATAGAAGGTTGGTAAAGCGGTCTATATTTGCTTCGTCTAAAGGCGCATCTACTTCATCAAGGATACAGAAAGGACTAGGTTTAACCTTAAATATAGCAAAAAGAAGTGCAATTGCGGTTAAGGCCTTTTCTCCACCAGAAAGTAAAGAAAGGTTCTGCAATCTCTTTCCCGGTGGTCGGACCACAATCTCTATGCCACTTTCTAAAATATTGTTTTCGTCCAGAAGGATAAGACGGGCATCCCCTCCACCAAATAAAATGCGAAAATATTCTCTAAAGCTTACCCGAATTTTCTCAAACGTCTCTTGAAACATAGCTCTTGCTGTACGATTTATCTGGGTAATTGCCCTGCGTAAAGACTCCTGGGCACCGGTCAAATCTTCCTGTTGGGAAATAAGAAAAGAATATCTTTGCTGCAGTTGATCATTTTCTTCAATCGCTATCAGATTTACCGGCCCTATCCCCTCAAGCTTTGCTTTGAGAGAATTAATTTCACCAAAGATTGAATCTTCTGGAGGAGAAATCTCCAAAGCATCCTCTAAAGTTGCTGATAGATCTATTTGATAACTCTGCTGCATTTTGTCTTTGAGAGAATCTTGTTTATATCCTAATTCTGTAACCCTAATTTGCAGATCTGCTTTATTACTTCTCACTGCGTCAAGCTGCCTTTGACTTTCTCTTGCCTTATCCTCTACGCCCTTGATTGTAGCAGAAGATGCTTGGCGCTCTTTTATTGCCCGATTCAACTCTTTTTCAACATCTACTTTTTTTTGCGATAAATCCTTATCTTGTAACTCCAGCTGCGTTATTTCTTCTTTAAGCTTTCTAATCTTAATTGCGTTATCTCGAGCCTCCTCTTCGCTGGCATCTTTGGCTGCCTCCTGCTCAGTTTCGGAGTCAAGAATCATTCGTAGCCGCACCTGGATATCTTCTGCTTCTTTATCTAAAGCTAAAAGTTGCGTCCTCATCTCGGCAATTTCTATAAGAGTATTTTGTCTGGCCTGTTCCTTTTCAGTGATAAAGGTCTGCCGATCTTGAATCTGCTGTTCTAACCCTTCTTGTTTTTCTTGAAGAGATGTAAGCTTTTGATTTAGCTCTTCTTCTTCGGCCTGTAAATTTTGTATCTGTTCTTTTGTTTCATCTATCTCTACGTCCAAGACGGATATCTCATCTTGAAATCTCTTTCTTTCTGCCTCTACACTGAGCTTTTCGCTTTCCTTATTAGCTAATTTAATTTTAAGACTATTTGAGCTTGATTCTTTCTCTTCAATAGTGCTTCTAATCTCTTTTATTTCTGAATCCTGAAGAGCCTTCAAATTCTCTATGTCGGTCTTTTCTCTCTTTATCCTCTCTAATTCTGCTTGAGTCTGCTCAATCCTTTCCTGCCTACCCAAAAGGCTTAAGTCAAAATTTTTGGGAACGCTGCCGCCGATTATCGATGTCTGGGTTAAGATTTCGCCATTAAGGGTAACTAACTTAAGAAAAGGCTGTTCTATATCTTTGAGCATCAGACGAGCAGTTTCTACATCCTGAACAATAAAGGTATTGGCTAAGAGATATCTTATCAGCCTTTGATATTTAGGTTCTGCCTTGAGGAACTCTTGGGCTGGGCCTAAGGAATTTGGCAAAGACTGAATATCTCTTTCGTCATTCACTCCTAAAGCATCCAAGCAAATAAATCTTGCTCTGCCTAAATCCCTTTCTTTCAAATAATTCATCAGCTCACATGCCGCCTGCCTATTTTCTACTATAATGGCTTGAGCATTTTCTCCTAGAACCATCTCAATGGGCATCTGATATTGAGGCGATACAGTAAGCAAATTGGCCAGCACACCATAAAGCCCATCTACCTTAAGTTCTTTTCTTTCCAGTGCCGATAAAATTGACCTTACGCCTCGAGAAAAGCCTTCATATTTTTGGGTTATCTCTTTTAAAAAATTTAGCACAGACGTCTGTGAGCTTATCCGGCGATTGAGCTCTTGCAAGCGGCTATCGAGCTTTTGCTTTTCCTCTAATTTGATATCAAAACCGTTCTTGAGACTAGAAATTCCTTCTGTCAGTTGTTTTAATTGTTCATTTAATGAGTTTAGTTCCTCAATGTAAATTCTGTATTTTTCTTCAATATTATCAAGTTCTTCTTTGGTCCTCTCGCTTTCAACATTTAGCCTGCGTAGACGCGCATTAAAGTTGGCCAGATTTGCCGTCAGTTTCGTTAAGTCATTTTTCAGCCGTGTCTTCTGCGCAATAATCTCTACTTCCTCTGCCTTATCTCCAGAAACCTTCTTCTGCGTCTCTGAAACTTCAGCTAGTATTATATCAATGCTTTTTTCTTTCTCCAGCAAGAGAGATGCCTTTGTCTGCTTATTTTGTTTAATAGCTTCGATTCGATTTTGAGTGGAAGTTTTCTGCTCAGCGGTCTGGGCAATCTTTCTTTCCAGATTTTCAATCTGTTGTCTAATAGCTATATCCCGCTTGGTAAGTTCTGCGATGCGTTCTTTATCTAAAGATATCTCATTTTGTGCGGTATTAATTGTAGTAGAGACTTCATAGCTCTGTGATTGAATACGCGATATGCTTTCTTCAGTCCTGAGCAACTGGTCTTTTTTCTTCTCTAACGTACTGGCAGTAGAATCTATCCGCGAAGATAAAGTGCCCCCTTCTAATTCCTTTTCCTTGATTATATTTTCTAAACTCACCTTTTCTTTCTTTAGATTTTGATATTGACTTTGCGAAACTCTTAATTCGTACTCCTTTAGTTTCTCAAATTCTTCTCTGTAGCGACGGGCTTTGTTTACCTGTCGTTCCATTGACTTTATCTGGCGTTTCACTTCTACAATTATGTCTCCGATGCGCTGTAGATTTTCGCCAGTTCGCTCTAGCTTCCTGAGCGCCTCTTCTTTCTTAGCCCTATATTTAGTAATGCCTGAGGCCTCTTCAAAGATAGCCCGCCTCTCTTCCGGGCGGGAGCTTAAAATCTGGTCTACCTCTCCTTGTTCCATCAAGGAATAAGAGGGCATTCCCAGGCCCGTGCCCATCAGCAGTTCTTGGATATCTTTTAATCTTACGGGAATCTTATTAATCAGGTATTCACTCTCTCCAGAGCGAAATATACGGCGAGTAATAGTTATTTCTTCATAATCTAACGGCAGGAGTTTGTTTGTATTGGAAATGGTTAGGGATACTTCGGCAAAGCCTACTGCCGGGATGCTCTCAGCGCCATGAAAAATTACATCTTCCATCCTCATGCCGCGGATACTGCGCACAGACTGTTCACCCAAATCCCATTTGATTGCGTCTGTT
>CAZEQA010000034.1:4651-12354 GCA_964514265.1 uncultured Planctomycetia bacterium
GACCAACTATGGCCGTTATCCCGGACTGAAAATCTAATTTCGTTTTTTGGGCAAATGATTTGAAACCAAAAAGTTCCAACCTCTTAAAAAACATTATCATTGCTCCTAGTAGACGTTTATATAATTTGTGAGGTGTTTTGCGAAGCAAAACACCGAGCAAAAGCTAATTTCCCCTTTGGAGAACGAATTAGATCCTTGACATCTTTGATGTCAAGGATTAGTTCAGACATATTGGTTATGTCGCATCACGCTATTCAAGGCTCCATAACCTATATCCTTGCTAACTATGCCATATATATATTCTTTTGTCAAGAACTTTCCTAAAATATAATTTACTATAACGAACTTACTCGAATGAGGCCATGACTTACGGAGCGTAAGCAAGATTCTTCACTACGTTCAGAATCGCAGTACTTCGGAACGAAGTGCGAACGTAAGTTATAAGGCCGAATTCAATCCTGAGGCACTGAAGGTGCCGAAGGATCTTAGATGTGCAGAAGCTGCTTGAACTTAGCAGTTAAGGCGGGGACTATCTCAAAAAGGTCGCCCACTATGCCATAAGTGGCGACATTAAAGATGGGGGCTTGAGGATTCTTATTAATGGCGATGATAATCTCAGAAGATTGCATGCCAGCTAAGTGCTGAATCTGTCCAGAGATACCACAGGCAATGTAAATTTTAGGACAGACAGTCTTTCCTGTCTGTCCAACTTGATGCGAATAAGGAACCCAGTCGCTATCTACGGCGGCACGAGAAGCACCTACTGCACCTCCTAAAACTAGGGCCAAATCATGAAGCAACTTAAAGTTATCCGGTCCCTGCAATCCCCTGCCTCCGGAAACAATAATATTGGCCTCGGTAATATTGACCGTATTCTCTGCTTCTTTAAGTACCTCTACCAGCCTGGTCCGGGAAAGCAATCTATCTTTGCTAATATATTTTTTAATCATTTTACCCTTTAGTGTCTTATTTACGGCTGCCTCGCTCATCACTTTATGCCGGACAGTAGCCATTTGCGGGCGGTGATGGGGTGAGATTATGGTCGCCATAATATTACCACCGAAGGCCGGACGAGTCTGAAGCAACAGGCGCTTCTGCTGGTCAATCTCTAAGCTCGTGCAATCAGCAGTAAGGCCGGTGCCGATTTCTGCGGCCACACGGGGGATAAGTGAACGGCCAAGAGTAGTAGCACCACAGAGGACGATTTCCGGTTTATGCTCCAGAATCAATTGCGCTAAGGCCTTGCTATACGGCTCGGAAAGATAATCTTTTAACTGAGGAGATTCCACAACATAGACCAAATCTGCGCCGCGAAAGACAAGTTCTTCTAATTGATTGCCAATAGTTTCGCCCAGATAAACGGCACAAAGCTTAACCCCTAATTTGTCGGCTAATTCTCTCCCCTTTCCCAGAAGTTCAAAAGCTACACTTTGTAGAGCACCACCTTTGTGTTCAGCAAATACCCAGACATCTCGATATTGATTAAGCTGCTCCTCTGTCAAGCTGTGGCTGGCGAAGATATCTCGGCTAATTTCGATGGCCTGAAATTTACAGGCATCTCTACATGCCCCGCAAAGCGTGCAAATGTTGGTGTCAATCACTGCAAGCTTTCCTTCCATGCGAATAGCGCTAAAAGGACAGGCCTTTACACAAAGTTTACAACCGGTACAGTTATCCTTTAAAATTTTAATACTCATTTAGCCTAAATTTTAAGCATCCTCTAGCGTATAGAAAACCTTAAAATTTTTGGTTTTCCTAAACGCTATCCGCTATCCGCTAAACATTATTTACATGCTGCAATTCTATCCTTAAGGATAGAACTCAACTTATCTACTACTTCCTCAGTTGTGCCTTGGAAGACCTGGCCACCTTTACGCGGCGGTGGACTAAATATCTTGATTACCTGCGTAGGCGAACCAGCCAAGCCAATTCTTTCAACATTGGCTTGGATATCTTTACTGTTCCAGTTAACTATTCCTGCTTTTTTTGCCTGCATCTTTCCTTTTAGTGAAGGAAGTCGCGGTTCATTTATCTCTTTTACCACAGTAAATAGACAAGGAAGCGGAGTCTCAATTACCTCAACGCCTTCCTCTGTCATTCGTTCTACTCGGGCAAAATCTCGATCAATCTCCTCGATCTTCCTGACATAAGTAACTTGGGGAATACCGAGCTGTACAGAAATCTCCGGGCCCACTTGGGCGGTATCGCCATCCATTGCCTGTTTGCCGCAGATAATCAAATCAACCTTGCCAATCACCTTTATTGCTTTGGCCAAAGTATAACTTGTAGCCAAGGTATCGCTTCCGGCAAAGGCCCGATCTGTTATCAGTATAGCGTGGTCGCAACCCAAAGATATCGCCTCTCGAAGTGCACTTTCTGCTTGCGGAGGACCCATAGTAAGTACCGTCACCTCGCCCCCCATTTTTTCCTTAATCCTTAGCGCCTCCTCTATAGCATACATATCATAGGGATTAATGATACTGGCTGCACCTTCACGAATCAAGGTATTGGTCTTGGGGTCAATCCTGATATCTGTCGTTTCCGGCACCTGTTTTATACAAACAATTATACGCATTTTTTCGCTCCGCTCAAAACAAGAAAATTGCCTCCCCGAATGTAGCTTTTCTTCTTAAGAAGACTCTTCATTCGGGATCGCGATAACCTTAATCCTATAGGATGATTCTGAAGAAGTGAAGAACCTCGCAGTGGTATATGCTATCAGTAGTGTCCAACTGTTTAAGGTTTAATTTTACATAACATTGAGATTAACAATATGTTACAACGAAAAAATACTGTTATCGATTTGAAATCAATTCTGTTGTATTATGGTCACTCTGTAATTAACCTTTACAAAGGAGTGGCCAATGAATACAGGAAAAACTATTTTTGCTCAAATAATGGATTTCTTGCCATTGCACGAATTTCGCAAATGCGTCAAGCGATATCGAGGAAATTACAAAGTTCAAAAATTCTCCTGTTACGAACAATTTCTATGTATGGCTTTTGCTCAGCTTACTTATCGCGAAAGTTTGCGCGATATCGAAGTATGCCTTCGTTCGGTACAGAACAAGCTTTACCATATCGGTATCCGTGGCAAGATATCTCGAAGCACTTTAGCATACGCCAACGAAAGCCGCGATTGGCATATCTACGCCGACTTCGCTCAAATATTAATTCATACTGCCAGAAAATTATATTCCAAAGAACCTTTTGCCGTCGAGTTAAAGCAAACAGTCTACGCCTTAGATGCAACTGTAATCAAATTATGTCTTTCCTTATTTCCCTGGTCTCACTTTCGCCTAAAACAAGGGGCAATCAAACTTCATACTCTAATGGACTTAAGAGGCTCTATTCCTTCTTTTATAAAAATTACTCCTGCGAAGATAACAGAGGTTACTATTCTCGACGACTTAATTCCAGAAGCCGGTTCTTTTTATGTTTTAGATCGTGGATATCTGGACTTCTCTCGTTTATTTATCATCCACCAAGCCTTAGCCTTTTTTGTTGTGCGCTGCAAATCAAATATCAGATTTCGCAGGCTTTATTCGCATCCCGTCGACAAATCAACGGGGTTACGTTCAGATCAAACAGTTGTCCCTATTCTATCAAGGGCTCTGCGAGATTATCCGGAAAAACTTCGTCGCATTCGCTTTTACGATCTGGAGAACAACCGATATTTTGTGTTTTTAACCAACAACTTCTTATTGCCGGCTCTTACTATCGCTCAACTTTATAAATGCCGCTGGCAAATAGAACTGTTTTTCAAATGGATAAAACAGCATCTGCGAATAAAGGCATTTTATGGAACAACAGAAAATGCTGTGAAAACTCAAATATGGATTGCTATATCAGTTTATGTTCTTGTCGCTATTATCAAGAAAAGACTAAAATTAGATCTAAATCTTTACACAATTCTACAGATTCTTAGTGTAACTATTTTTGAGAAAGTCCCTATGTTGCAACTACTTACAGACTTTGAATACAAAACTAAAGCACACGATTGTTATAACCAACTAGAACTGTTTGAGTTATAATTGGACACTACTGATATGCTATATACTTTCCTATACCATAAAAAAAGTCATAGGTCATAAGCCACAGTTTTACAACTTATGACTTATAACTTACAACTTATGACTTATTTTTTAGCTATCGATTCTCTAATCAAATGATGGGCAATAATATCACGCTGTATTTGATTGGTCCCTTCGTAAATCTGGGTAATTTTGGCATCGCGCATAAACTTCTCAATAGGATAATCGCGCATATAACCATATCCACCAAATATCTGCACACAATCAGTGGTCACTTTCATACACACATCCGATGCAAAAAGTTTGGCCATGGCCGATTCCTTGGCTACATTTTTTGCCCCGCTACTTACATGCCGGCAGCTACTATATACAAGAGCCCGCGCTGCCTCTATTTGGGTGGCCATATCCGCCAGCATAAATTGAATCCCTTGAAAAGAAGAAATCGCTTTGCCAAATTGGATTCTCTGGCGGGCATACTCAACAGCTAAATCCAAGGCCCCCTGGGCAATACCCACTGCCTGTGCAGCTACACCCGGGCGCGAGCTGTCAAATGTCTTCATGGCCACAATAAAGCCCATGCCCTCTTTCACTATTAAGTTTTCTTGGGGAATCTTACAATCAGTAAATACCAGCTCTCTGGTTGCGGAAGCGCGAATACCCAACTTTTTTTCTTTCTTACCAAAGGCAAATCCCGGAGTGTCTTTTTCCACAATAAAGGCACTGGCTCCCCGGGCGCCTTTAGTTTTATCGGTCATCGCAATCACAGTATAAAGTTGCGCCTCCCCGCCATTAGTAATCCATTGTTTGGTGCCGTTTAAAATATAATAGTCGCCTTCTTTTGTTGCTTGTGTCTGGATATTACTGGCATCGCTTCCGGCACTAGCCTCTGTAAGGGCAAAGGCCGCCAACTTCTTTCCGCTAGCGAGTTCAGGCAAGTATTTTTTCTTCTGAGCTTCTGTGCCAAATAAAAGAAGGGGATATGTCCCTAAGGCACTGGCGGCATAGCATACGGCAATTCCCCCGCAGGCGCGCGATAATTCCTCAGTGGCAATAGCCAATTCTAACACCCCTCCACCTGTGCCACCGTATTTTTCTTCTATATATATGCCGAATAAATCGCTTTCGGCTAAAACCTGCATTATTTCCCAGGGAAAATCTTCTTTCTCGTCATATTCAGCGGCCTTAGGTCTGATCTTTTCCTGGGCAATTCTCCTGGCTAAATCACGAATCATTAGCTGTTCTTCGGTCAATTGGTAGTTCATTTTATCACCTTTCAAGAAAATCGCCTCCCCGAATGTAGCTTTTCTTCGGAGAAGTTCTTCGGGGTCCCGAAGAACTTCTTAAGAAGACTCTTCATTCGGGATCGCGATAACCTTAATCCTAAAGGATAGACCTTCCTATTCCTTATTAAGGAAGGGCCTAATGTGCAATTTTCGTCCTCCGCTTCGTCCTCCGCTTCACTCAAAGGCTAGGACGATCCTGAGCGAAGCGAAGGATCTTACGAAGGACTAGGATGATTCTGAAGAAGTGAAGAACCTCGCAGTGGTATATGGTATATACTTTCCTATACCATAAAAAACATCGATAAATTCCAAATTACAAGCACCAAATATGTTTCGATTCTCGATGCTTGATTCTCGATGCTCGTAAAGGCGAGGATCTAGTATCGAGGATCTAGTATCAAAGACAGTCTTTTACTGAAACCGTTTTATTACCAGCGTTGCATTATGACCGCCAAACCCTAAAGAATTAGACAGCGCTACATCTATCTTGGCCTCTCGCGCCTTGTTAGGCACATAATCCAAGTCGCAATCTGGGTCAGGGGTTTCGTAATTTATGGTCGGGGCAATAATATTATCTTTGATAGATAAACAACAGGCCACAAGTTCTACCGCTCCTGCTGCACCCAAGAGGTGACCCGTCATTGACTTCGTAGAACTTACAGGTATTCTTTGAGCCGACTTTCCAAAGACCTTCTTTATCGCCAGAGTTTCCACTTTATCATTAAGGGGTGTAGATGTTCCGTGAGCGTTAATATAAGAGACATCTTCCAACTTTATCCGGGCATTGCGCAGGGCTTCACTCATTGCCCGTGCGGCTCCTTCACCCTCAGGGTCAGGGGCAGTCATATGATAGGCATCGCCGCTCATCCCATAGCCGACAAGCTCCGCATAAATGGAAATACCTCGTTTCCGGGCATGCTCAAGGCTCTCCAATATTACTATACCTGCACCCTCAGCTATGATAAATCCATCGCGATGTTTATCAAAGGGCCGAGAGGCCTTTTCGGGTTGGTCGTTCCTGGTAGATAAGGCCTTCATTGCACAAAAGGCGCCTACCCCTATCTTGCAAATACAACTCTCTGTGCCTCCGGCAATCATCACTTGAGCATCTCCCCGCTGAATAATCTCAAAGGCATCACCAATTGCATGTGTACCTGAAGCGCAAGCCGTAGCTACAGTCGAATTTGGCCCCTTCACACCAAAAGCGATGGCTACCTGACCGGAAGCCATATTTACGATTAGCATAGGAATGGTAAAAGGCGACATCTTCGCTGGCCCTTTTTCCAATAATACCTTGGTCTGTTCTTGGATAATATATAAAGAACCAATCCCTGAGCCAATTAGCACCCCTACCTGAAAAGCGTCCTCATTCTTAAAATCGATTTGTGCATTACTTACCGCCTGATGTGCGGCTACCAATGCATATTGCACAAATTTATCTATTCTTCTTATCTTTTTTGGCGAGATATATGCGGAGGGATCAAAACCTTTTACTTCACCGGCTATCTGCGAATCATATTGGGTGGGGTCAAACTGGGCGATTCTGTCAATGCCGCCTTTCCCAGCGATTAGGGAGCTCCAAAATTCATCTACATTGTTACCTACAGGAGATACAACCCCTAAGCCGGTAATTACGACTCTTCTTTTTTCATTCATAATCTACTTTTTTGTCTTCTCTTCAAGATATTTAATGGCTTCGCCTACAGTGGTCATCTTTTCCGCGTCTTCGTCGGGGATTTCGATGCCAAATTTTTCCTCCAAAGCCATAACCAGCTCGACTGTATCCAGCGAGTCTGCGCCCAGGTCGTCAATAAAAGAGGCCTTATCTGTAACTTCCTCTATCTTGACGCCCAACTGCTCCGCGATAATTGCCTTTACTTCATCAGCTAACGCCATCTCTTTTCCTCCTTCTGTGTTTCAAATCATTCCACCATCAATACAAATTACCTGTCCGGTAATATAACTGGCCTTCTCACTAACCAAAAATGCGGCTAGGCTGGCAACGTCTTTTGCCTGGCCGAACTTCTTTAAGGGAATCGCCTCTAACATTTTGGATTTTATCTGTTCAGGCAAGCCGTGAGTCATCTCTGTCTGGATAAATCCCGGGGCGATTGCATTGACATTAACGCCTCGGGGCGCAAGTTCCTTAGCTACACTTTTGGTTAGGCCAATAAGCCCTGCTTTGGAAGCGGCGTAATTTGCTTGCCCGACATTACCGACTAATCCGATGATTGAAGCGATATTAAGGATCTTACCGCTTCTTTGTTTCATCATCACCTTAGCAGCTGCCTTGGTGCAATTAAAGGCCCCTTTTAGATTTACAGCCAGGACCTTATCCCTATCCTCTTCTAAGTTTAGGAACAATAGGGCATCACGTTTTACTCCA
>CAZEQA010000035.1:0-11822 GCA_964514265.1 uncultured Planctomycetia bacterium
CAGATATTCCTCTGCCTTAAAATGGGCCAGGCCTACGGAATCATCTACTTCTCTTCCGCATATTTGACATTTATGTTTTCCCGACATATCTATTTTCCTTTGTTAATATAATCATTGAAATCCATTTTGCCGTATACCTCTTCCTTTACCGCCCCGATGCGTTCGGGAAGATAGGGATGAGTTCGGACGTAGCTTACAACAAGAGGTCTAAGCGGCGCCTCTTTTTCTATCTGTTTTAATTTCTTTAAAAAGCTGATTATAGCCTTAGGATTATACCCTGATTTTTGCACATATTTGACCGCTAAGCGGTCGGCAAGGAACTCATCTTCCCGGGAATACCCCAGCATAATTTGGGCAAAGGCGAGGTCTGAGCCCCTTTTAAAACTGGGGTCTTTTGTTGCATAGAGGGCGAGAATGCTTATTAAATTATATCCCAGGGCAGCCTGAAGCCGCTTCATGCTGTGCCGGGCCACAATATGGCCTATTTCGTGAGCCAGGACACCGGCAACCTCGTCGTCGGAGTCGGCCTTCTCAAGCACCCCCTTATTTACATAGACATATCCACCAGGAAGAGCAAAGGCATTAACCTTTTCGTCCTCCAGGACTGTAAAGCAATAGGTAATATCTTTTCGGTCGCAAACTGAAACAAGTCTTTGGCCAATCCGCTCAACGCGTTCTTGCGCCTGTGCATCTTTACAAACCTTAAATTGTTTTTCTATTCTTCGGGCAAGAGAACGGCCTAACCCTACCTCTCTGGCTGTGCTGAAGAGAAGATGTTCTTCTTCTTTGGTGCCGAGGTTGTATTCTGCCTTGCATTCAGAAAATAAAAATAAATTTATTAGCACGCAGGTTGCTAAAAGATATCTCATTTTTTTACCTGGGTGAGGACCTCGTCGTGAATCTGGCCTATTACGTCTTTAAGCGCCTCATCCAAAAGTTTAAGCTTATAATTAAAACCACGGGAATATCGAGCCAGATTTAAAAGCCCGGTAGATAGTTTCATATCCTCAGAGACATCAAAGGTTTTGTCAATCAGGGTTCTTCCCCGTTGGTCAGTCATTTTGATGTAGATACTCAAGGCGATGGTAAATTCATCTTTGGCCCAAAGGGTAGAGACAGTGCCTAAATAGGGCAAAAAGGTTATTTTAGCCGGCGACACAACTGCCTGAAAATGCAAAACCTTACCAGAAATTTTATAATTGGGATTTTCTTTTGATTCGACGACGGAGAAACCAGCATTGTTCAATTCTTCGGCTAAAATTTCTTCGATGGCTCGAGTAACTTCTTTGTTAAAGTGGGCGTCTTTAGAGCTAAAAGTAAGTAATTTCCCCTTTACGCCTTCGCGTTCGGGTTTGGGTCTTTCATCCTCAAAAGGCAATATACTTACCTTTCCTAGATTTGGCGGTGGTAGAGGACTTTTGAGGATATCATAACCGATAACGTGGGGTTTTCCCGCACAGCCAGAGAGCACCAGCGCAAGACTTACCACTATCCACAAAGACTTAATTTTCATTTAGTTTCACTCCTTTCCATCGGTTATGGAACCAGAACCACTGGTCCGGATATTGCCGAATATATTTCTCGATTACTTTATTAAACCTTACTGTATTTACAAAAATATCTTCCTTGTAATCATCTGTTCTTGCGATAGGGACCTCCTCACCAATAATCAGCTTATAGGAACCGTCGCTGTCCCGGATATTTACAATCGGCAATACCGCTGCCCCTGTCTTTAAAGCGAACACAGCCGCGCCTGTGGGAGTAGGAGTAGGGACACCCATAAAGTCTACCTTGATTCCCCTGCCCGACCTCTGGTCCACATAGATCATTAAAGTCTTTCCCTGTCTTAACCAAGCAATACTTTCTTTAATTGCTCTTGCGATGGGAAATTTGGGTATCCAATGTTGGCCAAATTTACCTCTCATTATGCTAAAGAACCTTTCCAGTTTTTTATCTCGCATCTGACGCATTATAGCAGTAGAAGGAAACCCTAAGGAATCCAGTTTTTGGCCTAACAGACTGAAGTTGCCCAGATGTGCGCCCAGACCGATTACCCCCTTGCCGCGGGCCAAGGCCATTTTTAAATGTTCAAGGCCCTCCAGCTTTTCTACCAAATCTTCCATTTCTTTACCGTTTTGGCCATGCACATAAAGATAGACTGTTTCCCAGCCGAAGCAAGAAGCGCGGATAAATGTACGCCGAATCATCTCCCGAAGCTCTTTTTTGGACTTTTCTTTTCCGTAAATTAGGCTTATGTTGCGGATAGCTGCACGGCGGTGGCGGGGGATAAAATAGAAGCTTAAGTTTCCCAAAATTCGGCCAAACATACGCACCCTTTCCAGGGTCAAGAAGGGTGTAGCCAGGACAATCAGGTTTAACCATTGCCGGCCAAGCCATCTCTCTATACGCTTTTTCGTTTCCTTGTCTTTAAATAACTTTATCCGCATTTCAATTTTATTTATATCATAATTGGCAGGCTTTTGCAAGTAAATTATTGCAAAAAAGCCGCTGAAGACTTTACGTTTTAGCGGCTCGAGACAAAAGTGTACAAATTTAAATTTTTATTTTTTCGGCAATATCGCAGACTACAGGGCACTTCCAATAATCACCTCTCAGCGCCTGAATAATCCCGATTAATGATAAGACAAAGAAAATGAGCGAACCTATTGGCGCGAGCATCCATCCCAAAAAAGGTATCCAGGCTAATATGCCGATTGCCACCTCTCCAATAAATATAACTAGACCCTGTTTTCCATGATGAAAGGCGAATTTATTGTCCTTTTTTAACAATAGAGGCACAAGGCAAAGAACAGACAGATATGCTAAAACCGCAAATATTTTACCCTCTTGGACCTCTTTATCTTCCGCCATTTTATCACCTCCTTAAAAAACCCCCGGAGACTTGCGCCCCCGGGGGTAGAAATCAAACACCAACCTTAGAAGGTGACCTTGCAAGAGCCAATGATAGAAACAGCTGTGTCGTTAGATGCAGTGCCAGAGGAAGCTGCGCCCAAGCCCCACCAAGTGTTATTTTGTCTGAGTCCTCTTTCGCCATTGCCTATGCCAGCTCTGTCATAATAGTTACCGGGTACAAACCAAGCACCGGTTAGGCTAAACTGGACATCTTCGGTATAATCATAGGTAACCAGCATATCTACTTCATCGCCGATTCCCTTATTGCCACCTGGAAGCGGCTCCTCAGCAAACCAGTAATGCAGATAAGCCAGGTTAAGGTTTAAGCCGTCAACTAATTCGCCTAAATCTAAACTGGAACTGGCCTTGAGGGTATGTTGGTTGCTCAAGCCACTGGTATCAAGGTTGTCATTGGTTCTGTACATACTTTCTAGGTAATCGCGGATACCGCCCATTATTTTTGAGCGATACATCGGGTCCCATTCTTCGTAGTGTCCATCCCCATCGTCTGCTTCTCCGCCGGAAACAAAGAGATATTCCAGGCCAACTACGGGAGTCATCCTTACATCAGCAAACTTATAATCAAGCTCCCCATAAGCCAACATAGCCCTGCGGCCTCTACGCTTAATTGGGGTGGTGTCGGTAGCCACGTCAGCAGCTTGAAGCTCTGAATCTTTAATGTTACCAAACTGGCCGGCAATTTCACCGCCTACATTAAGGTTCTCTAGAGGGACCATACTGCCTCTTAAACCCAGCGTATAAGCATTATTTTCTTCATATCGACGGGAATAAGTGACATTTCCAAATTCATTTACTGTGTCCACTCTATAGTTCCAGTTTGGATCCCTTTTGGCAAAGAGATAGCCTTCCATTTCGGCATCGTACATGCCGAATGTGTAGCCAAGATTGAGTCCGTAAAGGTCCTCATCGCTATCCCTATCTGCACCAACAGTTGCAGCTTGTAATTGAGCATTAAGGGTATCGTCGTTCTCTACCATTTTAGCCATAAACAAATCAAGGATCCATGGGTCGTAATCCAAGATGGCCCGCACCGCATCATATCCGTGCAAGGTGCTTAAGTCATTATATTCAATGCTGTTATTGGGATCTTGATATAACCCAGGACCAATGATAAGCCCAGTGCCATACATTAACTCCTGACGACCGATAACCAAAGTTAAAGGAGAATACAACATCTCTTTCAAAGTAATATAGGCCAAATCTAAGACGATACTGGCATCATTGGCATTAACCCCGTGGTTGCTAAGAAGTTCATTAACGCCCCAGGGGATAGCCCCTTGAGCCAAGGCTGTATCAATATTTCTATCTGTATCCCACTCTCTTAAATTGGCCAATCTTACGCATGCCGAAACATTATCGGTCAAGTCCGCATCTAACCTCAACCTTACTATAGACATTAGGAAGGAGTCTTTGTCATCTGCTCTTCTATCATTTGGCTGTGCAGCCGCTCCTCCTGCAAATTCTAACAGCCCTCCCTCTAAGTCATAGTTGTTGCGGTAGACGGCCTTAGCCTCAATGTCGCCAGAAATCTTGATATTTTGCACTTCGGCATAGGCAGGAACTGCCACAAAGGCAAGCACGCCTATTAAAGCACAAAATAAGGCGATCTTTCTACCCATTTATTTTTCCTCCTTGTAGTTAACTTCACAATATTTCTTAAACTAGGTTTCAACCCTAGAGATTTATGACTTTATATAATATATCACCATTTTGCGATAGCTTAAGCTTATTAATTTTTCCCCTCCTTTCCTGCCCGGATTTAAGTCATCTATGGTGGTATATTCAAGAAAAATTTACCTTATGCCACAGATTTTAACAAATTTTTCTTAATCCTGAGGCCGTTAGGCCGAAGGATCAATACTATGCTGCTAGAACAAAAACACACTAATTTAGGTGTAAATATACCATACTGTAGTATATTTGTCAAGTGTTTTTTTAATTAAATTTACCTATATTTACTTATTTCTGGGTTGTGTCTCTATGCTTCCTTTGGCTTTCGGGGCAACGGAGATGGTAACTATCTGTTTTGGTCCTTTGGGCTCAATAGTGACAATACAGCTCTGTCCTCCCCGCTCAAAGTTTAAGATGCTCTTGCCGTATTCTACTACGTTCAATAGCTCCCAGCTATAAAGAAGCATTTGCTCCTTATAAAACTCGAGCACATCTTGCTGTTTGGCGCGGCCGCTATATTTTAACAGAGCTACGCGCGTACCTTCAGTTTGAAAGATAAAAGACTTATTCTTAACTAATTTAAAACCTGCGGGCACAGGGAGATCATCGAAACGCAATTTTGCCGTAACCGCCAATGTACTGCCGACAAAAGCCCCTTCTTCTAATTCTTCAGAAGAAGATGTGTCATTTGTTGTAGCGCAACCCACGAGGAAAAATGCTAAAATAAATACTCCAAAAAACTTCATTAGAGCTGATTTCATTGTGCCTATTATATACCTATTTACCTAGACCCTGTCAAGTATTTTTTTGAGAACTCTGGATGAAAAAGCGCCTGACCCCTTTTTTGACGAAGATGATAATCTGGCGCCCCTGGGAGGAGTCGAACCCCCGACGCAGGGCTTAGGACGCCCTCGCTCTATCCATCTGAGCTACAGGGGCATGAACTTAGTTAACAGTTCACGGTTAACTGTCTAAAATTTTATTATCGAATGAACCGGATACCCTTGGAGCTTCTCTTTTCCTCGCAACTCTGTTAATTCAATCAAGAATTCAAGACCGATAATTTCGGCGCCGGTTTTCTCTATCATCTGACAAACTGCAAAAGCTGTGCCGCCTGTAGCTAAAAGGTCATCGACAATGAGTACCTTGTCCTCTGGTTTAATTGCGTCGCGATGAACCTGCAAGGTATCCGTACCGTATTCAAGTTGATAGGAAACCTCATAAACCTGCGACGGCAATTTTCCCTTTTTTCTGATCGGGATAAAACCAGCACCCAATTTATAAGCAATGACCCCGCCGAAAATGAACCCCCGGGCTTCTATTGCTACCACCTTATCAATTTCTTTATCGGCGTATTTAGCAACGATGATTTCTACTGCATCTTTAAACCTCTGCGCATCCTTCAACAAGGTAGTAATATCACGAAACAAAATTCCCTTTTTAGGAAAATCCGCAATATTTCTAATTGAATCCTTTAATTCTGCAACAATCTTTTCATCCATCACTTTTCAATATTGACCAAACTCTTCTCTTTCTTTTGTGTGAATATACGCCCTTAACTTTTGCATTGCTGCATTCTCGATTTGCCTGACCCTCTCTCGTGTAATTCCAAATTGTTGCGCAATTTCACTTAAGGTGCGTGCTGTTCCATCTTTTAGTCCGTATCTTAAAGATAAAACTTCTCTTTCTCTTGTGCCCATTCCTTCCAATAGTTCTCCGACACGCTCCTTGCGCAGAATCTGGGCTATCTCATCTACTGGCGATGCGCTGGATTCATCGGGAATAAGGTCAACAAATTGGCCCGTTCCATCTTTACCTATCGGGGCCTCCAAAGATGTGGTTCTGGTAATCATGCTGCGGATTTGCGTTATCTTTTTGATGGATGTTTTCATCTCTTTAGCTACTTCTTTAAGCCTGGGGCGTCTTCCCAGTTTCTGGGTGAGATGCTCGACTATTTTCTTCCACTTGCTAATGGTCTCTACCATATATACGGGAACCCTGATAGTTTTAGCCTGATTGGCTAAAGCGCGAGTAATATATTGTCTGATCCAATATGCGGCGTAAGTAGAGAATCTAAAGCGTTGATCGGGATTATACATACTTACCGCCTTCATTAGTCCTAGGTTTCCCTCTTCAATCAAATCTGTGAGTGGTACGCCAAAGTGCGAATATCTTTTAGCGATGCTGACTACCAGGCGTAGATTTGCCTTAATCATTTTCATTCTGGCTTCGCGCTCGCCTTCTTTAATTCTCCGCGCTAATTGTTTTTCTTCCTCCGCGCTTAAAAGAGGCGTCTTTTTGATTTCTTTTAGATATACTCTTAAAGCTTCCATCTGGCTCCTTTTGGCTTCGCTTGCGCTGCTTCTTTGGGTGAGGTTCCTCAAAGCTTTGCTTTTTTGGTTCTAGCTTTTGGCACTGCGCCAGCTGCAACTTGGGACAGGTTCCTTACCTTTTGCCAATAATCTGGCTGGAACCAGTCCCCATAAGGCATAGGTTTTAGCAACCAAAGTTGGAACCTGCCCATAAGGCCAAGGTTTAGCAACCATATTTAATGGCGGCCTGAGCCGCGGCCAGCCGGGCAATAGGTACGCGATAAGGCGAACAACTTACATAGTTCATCTTTAATGAATGGCAAAATTCTATACTAGAAGGTTCGCCCCCATGTTCGCCGCAGATACCTACCTCCAGTTTTGGACGCGTGTTTCTTCCTTTTTCTATTCCGATGCGCACAAGCTCTCCCACGCCGGGTTGGTCTAAAACAGCAAAGGGATTGTTGAGGAGAATCTTTTTGTCAATATATACTGGCAGGAATTTTCCTTCGATATCATCACGGCTAAAACCGAAGGTAGTCTGAGTCAAGTCATTGGTACCGTATGAGAAGAATTCTGCAACTCTCGCAATTTCATCGGCGGTTAAGGCAGCCCGCGGCAGTTCAATCATCGTGCCTATCATATATCTCATTTTGACTTTTTTCTCTTTGATTACCTCTTCTGCTACTGCCTGGATATCGCCTTTGGCTACTTTTAGTTCGTTTACATGTCCAACTAAAGGAACCATTATTTCAGGAAAAGGTTTATATCCTTCTTTAATTAGTTCGCAAGCGGCTTCAAAGACTGCCCGAGCCTGCATCCGGTTGATTTCAGGAAAGGTTATGCCCAGTCGACATCCACGATGGCCAAGCATTGGATTAGCTTCGTGCAGGGCAATTACTTTAGCTAAAATTTTCTCTAATTTGGCAATCTCCTTTTTATCGCCCTGGCCAGTTTTTAACCGGGCGATTCTCTTTATCAGGTTATCAGATTTAGGCAGAAACTCATGCAGAGGCGGGTCGAGCAGACGGATAATCACCGGTAATCCATCCATAGCCTTGAGAATGCCCTTAAAGTCCTCTCGTTGATAAGGCAACAGTTTATCCAAGGCCTTTTGACGCTCAACTTCTGTGTCTGCCAAAATCATTGCCTGGACCTTGGGCAGGCGCTCTTCTCCAAAGAACATATGCTCAGTTCGGCAAAGACCGATTCCTGTTGCGCCAAATGCCCGCGCTACTTTAGCATCCTGGGGCGTATCTGCATTGGCCCTTACGCCGAGACATTTTATCTCCTCCGCCCATTTCATCAGTTGTTCATAGATTTTGTAAACAGCAGATTTGTTTGCTGCCAGTTTTCCCTTAATTACTTGGGTAATTTCGGAATCAACAGTCGAGACTTCACCTAACATTACTTCTCCTGAAGTTCCGTCAATAGATATACAGTCGCCTTTTTTAACGACTTTACTGTTGACAGAGAATTGCTGTTTACCGTAGTTAATCTTAATTGTTTCACAGCCCGCTACACAGCATTTACCCATTCCTCTGGCTACCACAGCAGCATGGCTGGTCATTCCCCCGCGGGCAGTTAAGATACCTTGAGCAGAGACCATCCCATGGATATCTTCAGGCGAAGTCTCCAGGCGCACCAGAATTACTCTTTCCTTTTTCTTTGCCTGTTCTTCGGCCTCATCGGCATTAAACACTACCTTTCCGCTAGCTGCCCCGGGAGATGCCGGTAGGCCTTTTGCAACTACCTCTTTTTTTGCCCGGGGATCAAACATCCGGTGTAAGATCTGGTCTAATTGGTCTGGTTCAATTCGGGACACTGCTTCTTTTTTGGAAATCAATCCCTTTCGGGCCATTTCTACGGCGATGCGGATTGCCGCCAGTGCAGTCCTTTTGCCGGTCCTGGTCTGGAGCATCCACAGCCTTCCTTTTTGAATGGTAAATTCCACGTCTTGCATATCGCGATAATGTTTTTCTAATTTTTTACGGATGCCTTCCAATTCTTTATAGACCCCCGGCATTTCCTCTTCCAGGGAAGTTAAATTTATCTTTTTTGCCTTCTTCTGGACTTTGTTTAAAGGATGAGGTGTCCTTACTCCAGCTACTACATCTTCGCCCTGGGCATTGACCAAATATTCTCCGTAAAAGACATCTTCTCCTGTTGCCGGGTCACGAGTGAAGGCAACTCCTGTTGCGCTATCATCACCCATATTACCAAAGACCATTGTTTGCACATTTACAGCGGTTCCCCAGTTGTCCGGAATTTTATTTAAGCGGCGGTATGTAATTGCCCGTTTGTTATTCCAGGAGTCAAATACTGCGCCGATTGCACCCCAAAGTTGTCTCTGGGGATCGTCAGGAAACGGTTCTTTTGTCTTTTTTCTGACGATGTCTTTATATTGCGGAATTAAATCTTTAAGGTCTTGTGCAGTTAATGCGGTATCTAATCTTACCCCTTTTTCCTTTTTCTTTTTCTCTAAGAGATGCTCAAAATCGTCTTTATCTATTCCCAATACAACATTGGCGTACATCATAATAAAACGACGATAACTATCGTATGCGGTTCTTTCGTTTTTAATCTGGGCAATAAGACCTTGAATGGTCCGGTCGTTTAAACCCAGATTTAAAACGGTGTCCATCATTCCGGGCATAGATGTGCGGGCACCGGAACGTACGGAAACCAAAAGCGGGTTTTTCTTATCTCCGAATTTTGCCTGCATAATCTTCTCAATTTTGGATAAGTTCTCCCTTACTTCTTCCTTTAAACCTTGAGGAAATCTTTTTTTGCTTTCATAAAAATTGATACAAACTTCCGTAGAAATCGTAAAACCTGGAGGAACCGGAATACCGAGGCTCGTCATTTCTGCCAGATTCGCTCCCTTACCTCCCAGTAAGTTTTTCATCTTGGCTTTTCCGTCTGCGCGGCCGCCACCAAAAAAATAGGCCATTTGTGCCATTTCTTGTGATTACTCTCCTTTCTATATCTATTTAAACTTTTCTATAAGATAGGGTCTTAAGTTATCGATCAAGACACGCTCCTGTTTCATTGAATCCCTGTCTCTTACTGTAACCTTTTTATCTTCCAGGGAATCTACATCTACAGTTACACAGGAAACTGTACCGATTTCATCCTGTCGGCGGTAAAGTCGACCAATTGCGGCAGTATCGTCATAGATAACCTTTCCGCTAAAGCCCTGGAGGCTTGTTCGTAGGTCTTCTACAATAGATTTAGCGAGTTTTACAATCTGCGCCTTCTTTTTTAATAAAGGTAATACTGCCACCTTTACCGGAGCCAGGGATTTATGCAATCCCAGCACCACCCTAGTTCTTCCCCGAACCTCTTCTTCTCGGTAGGCATCTACCAGAAAGGCCAGCACTGTTCTGTCCACGCCTCCGGAAGGTTCAATGATATAAGGAGTAACTTTTGCTTTCGTCTCTTCGTCAAAATAGCCTAAGTCCTTACCGCTGTGTTTTGCGTGCTCAGCTAAATCAAAGTCTGTGCGATTAGCAATCCCTTCTAATTCTGCCCAGCCAAAAGGAAATTTATACTCGATATCCACGCAGGCTTTAGCATAATGGGCCAGCTCATTTTTACTGTGTTCTCTTTGTCTTAAATTTCCGGGGCCAATGCCAAACTTAATATACCAATTAAGCCTCTCTTGCATCCAGTACTTGTACCACTTCTCTGCCTCAGACTTGCGGACGAAGTATTCAATCTCCATCTGTTCAAATTCTCGGCTACGGAAAGTAAAATTGCCGGTAGTAACTTCATTACGGAAGGCCTTGCCAATTTGGGCAATGCCAAAGGGAAGCTTTCTATGGGAAGAGTTTAGCACATTATTAAAATTTACAAAGATTCCTTGGGCAGTTTCCGGACGAAGGTAAATCTGGGAGCCTAGATCTTCTACCGGGCCTAAAAAGGTCTTAAACATTAAATTAAATTCTCTTGGGTCGGTAAGTCCCGACTTCCCGCAATAAGGACAGGTATTAGATGCCTTCTTTAAGGCTGGGTCGTCAACCTTTATTCGTTTTTTACAATTTAAGCAGTCTAAATAGACATCAAAAAAACTCTTAATATGTCCAGAGGCAACCCAGGTCTTCGGATGCATCAAGATTGCCGCATCTAAACCTTCGATGTCATCGCGTTCATAAACTGTGCTCCTCCACCAGGCCCCTTTAACATTACGTTTAAGCTCTACGCCCAGAGGACCGTAGTCCCAGGTACTGGCTAGGCCTCCGTAAATTTCGCTATTCTGGAAGATGAAACCTCTACGCTTGCATAAAGAAACAATTTTTTCCATGGATACCTGCATCATGCTTTCCTTTTATAGCATAATTTTTCTTTGAAATCAAGAATTTTCGGGTTTTGCTTTTTTTATCTAAGTGGACATCTAAAAAGCTGCTTAAGATTGTTTCCAGTTCCGAGGCTATATCGCGGGCCATTTTAAGTTGTAACGCCTTTTGCCAATTAGATGTTTCAATATAATCTATAGAAGCCAGAGTTCCCTTCGATACTACTTTTGCACTTTTGTCCAGGCCCTGGCATCGAGAGCAGAGTATACCTCCTAAAATTGAACTGAATTTTTCCTGCCCCGTAATTTCTTTTTGACAATTAACACAGGCATCCAGACGCGGTCTAAACCCCGAAAGATTTAAAAGTTTGATTTCGAATAAACGGGCAATTTGCCAGTTTTCGCAATTTCCGCAGAGAGTCCTCAGGGACTCAACCGTCAATTCGAAAAGCTTCTCATTTTTATCATTGATCTGGGTAACGGCCTCCAAAAGCTCAACGAAATAATTAGCATGATTAGTCTTTTCTAAATCCGCTCGGATAGGCTGAAACTGGTCTCTTACATCACACTGGGTAACTAAGCTTAAGTCTCTCTTTGGCCTTTCGTAAAAT
>CAZEQA010000035.1:11832-12187 GCA_964514265.1 uncultured Planctomycetia bacterium
TAAAATACAATGGAATTGTAGGAAAAGACTAAAGGCAGTCCTCCATATCTTTGCGGCTCGCTTCTTATACCCTTGATCAGACCACTTATTTTGCCAAAATCTTTGCTAAAGAAGGTTGTGATTAGACTTGTTTCACGAAAGTCGTAGGTCTTTAGAACAATTGCCTCACTTTTTTGAATAGCCATCTTCTGTCCATCTATTCTAACGATTAGCGGATAGCGTTTAGCGTATAGTAAAATTCTTTTTGGTTTTCTATCCGCTATCCGCTATCCGCTCTACGCTATTTTCTTAGTGGTGAGAAGGTTCCCCCGGAAACTATAAGTTTAAAGCCCTCAGCTACAGACATCTCCAGCGG
>CAZEQA010000036.1:0-1192 GCA_964514265.1 uncultured Planctomycetia bacterium
GGCACATAAGATATTTTTTCGGTCATTAATTATGGAATCCACAAGTAAAAAGACCCCTGCTGAGGGACCATAATAGGCACTGCCTTTACCCAGAAGCCGCACAATCTTAGCGCCAAAATGTCTGGTCTCTTCAATTATTTCTTCGATTTTAGCTTGAGGAAGCAATTCGCTAATGGGAATGCCCGATACAGTCGATAGTCTGGGTAAAATCATCATATTGTCTGAATGGGGGCCTATAATTATAGATTGAATATTTTCAGGCGCAGTATTTAATTCACCAGCAACCAACATATTGAAGCGAGCGCAATCAGAAGTTCCGCTCATTCCGATAATCCGATTTGCTAAAGACTTTGTAGTTCTATAAACAAGGTAAGTCATCAGATCAACGGGATTGGTGACTACAATAACTATTGCCGCAGGACAGTATTGGGCTATTTTCCGAGAGACATCTGTAACAATTTTTCTATTCTTCAATAATAGATCCTCGCGGCTCTGCCCGGGTTTACGAGTCTCGCCGCAAGTCAAGACCACAATATTCGCACCACCTATCTCTTTATAATCAGTGGTCCCGGTTATAGAGCGGGAATGCCGAACAACAGAAGCAGCACTACTTAGATCTAAGGCTCCTGCCTCTGCCTTTCCCTTCACAATATCCACAAGGACCACATCGGCTAAATCAGCTTCGATTATCCGTTGAGCACAGGTCGCCCCCACATTTCCTGCACCTATTATTGCAACCCTCACAATCTCTCCTGGTATAACTATAATGTTAAATCCGAAGCACGAAACAAATTCGAAATTCTAATGTTCAAATGTTCAAAACTGCCTTTTGTTTTGGTCATTTGGATTTAACTAATCTTTTCTATTATCGCATCGGCCATTTCACTTGTCCCCACTGCTGTGGGGTCATTTCTATCCTCTTTTAAATCATAAGTTACATATTTTCCTTCTTTAATCACCTGCGTAACTGCATCTTCTAAGCTCTGGGCAGCCCGATCTTCCTTTATAAACCTAAGTAACATTACCCCCGAAAGAATCATTGCCGTAGGATTTACCTTGTTTTTGCCTTTATATTTGGGGGCGCTTCCATGCGTTGGCTCAAAGATAGCGTAGTGTTCGCCGATATTGGCACCGGGAGTAACACCCAGACCCCCTACCAGACCCGCGCATAAATCTGAGATAATATCACCGT
>CAZEQA010000036.1:1202-9604 GCA_964514265.1 uncultured Planctomycetia bacterium
AACTAAACAATCGTATTCTTGCGGATTTTGAATCAACTGCATACACATATTATCAATCAGTCTATCTTCAAACTCAATCGTACCTATGTAGTCTTTAGCTACTTCCCTGCCCACTTTTAGAAATAGTCCGTCAGTAAATTTCATAATGTTGGCTTTATGCACACAGGTAACTTTCTTCCTTTTGTTGGCAATGGCATACTCAAAGGCAAAACGTACAATCCTGCGCGAGGCCAGTTCCGAAATAGGTTTTATGCTAACAGCGCTATTCGGCCTTATTGACCTAGTGCTAAGCCTATTTATATTCTGCAATAGTTCTTTGGTATCGCCTTTGCCTTGCTCAAACTCAATTCCTGCGTAGAGGTCTTCGGTGTTTTCCCGAATTACCACCAAATCAATATTTTTATAGGGTGCCCTTACGCCTTCGTACCATTTACAGGGACGCACACAGGCATAAAGCTCTAAAGCCTGACGCATCCCGACATTCACAGAGCGAAAGCCTTCGCCAACAGGGGTAATTACCGGACCTTTAAGAGCTATTCTATTTTTCTTTATAGATGCAATCGTTGCCGCAGGTAAGACCTCTCCGCATTTTTGCCGGGCTACCTCTCCAGCAAGAGCTTCTTCCCACTGAATATTCACTCCTGTAGCCTGAATGCACCTTTTAGAGGCCTCACTCACTTCCGGTCCAATGCCATCACCTGGGATGAATGTAATTTTATGCATCGAGGCTTAACCCTTTGTGTCTTTTAAAAAAATTTATCAACCCCTCTGCCTTAAGCAAATCTTTCATTAACGGATGCAGGGGTTTAATAGAAATATTTATTCTTTTTGTTTTGTTTTTTAAATAATTTCTGTCCAGGTCTAACTCCAAGATATCACCCTCAGAAATCAAGTCAGTATCACATTCTACTAAGGCCAGGCCAATATTAAAGGCGTTGCGGTAAAATATGCGGGCAAAATTTTTAGCCATTACTGCTAAAATCTTTGCCCTCTTTATCGCCCAAGGCGCCTGTTCCCGGGAAGAACCCATACCGAAATTCCATCCAGCTACTATAAAAGAAGGTTTTCCTTGAATCTTTTGATAAAAACGGACGTCTGCATCTTCCATAAGATGTTTGGCTAACTCTTTCATATCGCGAATGGCAAATTTATATCTTCCAGAGATAATCAAATCTGTGCTGATATTGTCGCCAAACTTATAAGCCCGCCCAATCTTTTTCATTTTTAAGGCTTCTTAAACTCTGAAGGGTCCTTGGCGAAAGATAGGGCTGTATCATAAGAGATAATACCTTTATCGAAAAGTTCTTTTAAAGACTTATCCATAGTCTTCATACCATACTGGGAACCAGTTTGGATCAGAGTAAGCAGTTGTTCGGTTTCGTGTTCGCGAATTAGATTACGGATAGCCGAAGTGGCCACCATTACCTCGCAAGCCACTATTCTACCTGGTCCGTCCATTCGGGGAAAAAGCCTCTGCGCTACCACCCCTTGCAAAGAATTGGACAACTGGACCGTTGTCTGCCTTTGCTGGTAAGGCGGAAAGACATCAATGATTCTATCGATAGTCTGCGGAGCATCTGGTGTATGCAAAGTAGCTAAAACTAAATGTCCGGTTTCTGCAGCAGTTAAGACAGTAGAAATAGTCTCTAAATCGCGCATCTCACCCACCACAATCACATTGGGGTCCTGGCGTAGTGCATGCTTAAGAGCGTTACCAAAGGAATGCGTATCGGAATACACCTCTCTTTGCTTAACCACACTCTTCTTATTGACGTGCATATATTCAATAGGATCCTCAATAACTACAATTAGATGCTCTCTTTCATTATTAATTAAATCTACCATTGCTGCAAGGGTAGTAGTCTTCCCCACACCCGTAGGTCCGGTGATTAATACAAGACCAGAGGGTTTAAGCGCTAAACCTTCGACTATCAAAGGAAGGTTCAACTCTCTGATTGAGCGAATTTTTAAACTGACCAATCTAAAGGCGGCTTCTACGCTTCCCCTCTGCATATGCACATTTACCCTTACCCGCTGGACGCCAGGCATAGTCAAGGAGAAATCTAACTCCAGATTCTGCTCAAAGGCCTTTTTCTGTTCATCGCTGAGGATGCTATAGATCATGTTTTTAGTGCCTTCACGACTAAGTTTATTAAAATCTGTAAAGCAGAGTTTTCCATCAATGCGAAAAATCGGTGGCGCATTCTCGGTAATATGTAAATCCGAGGCGCCCTTTTCTAAAGCCATTTGTAGTAGATGTTTTAAATCCATATTATCACCTGTGTTGTCTAAGGTATTTTCGCGGGTCTTGAATTTTTCCTTCCACAACTGAAGCAGCCAAAGTCAAGGGAGAGGCAAGAAAAATAGAAGCCCTAGGGCTACCCATTCTGCCTTTAAAATTCCTATTTGCGCACGAAATTACTGCTTGACCATCAGCAGGAACCCCCGCATGTGTCCCTACACAAGGGCCGCAGCCTGGAGGTAAAATAGTTGCTCCTGCCCGCGACAATAACTCCAGTATTCCCGCGTTTGCCGCCTGTAAATATACCTCTTTTGAAGCCGGAGCAACAACAAATCTAACGCGGGAATTTACGCGCCTTTTCTTGAAAATTTCCGCCGCCTGCGCCAAATCCTCTAATCTGCCATTAGTGCAGGTTCCTAAAAAGGCTACGTCTATCTTTGTGCCCAAGACCTTTTCAACATCTACTACATTATCCACACTGTGGGGTTTAGCAACTTGCGGAGATAGTTTTGATATATCAAATTCTTTAACTTCCTCATAGTCTGCATCTTTGTCGGCCTGTACAGCCTTGAATCTCCTCTTAGTCCGCCCCCTCAACCACTGAAGTGTCTTACGGTCTACAGAAAATATGCCACATTTAGCGCCCATCTCCACAGCCATATTACTTATTGTAAATCGCCCGTCTATACTCAATTTATCAATAACCGGGCCGGAAAACTCTACCGCCCTGTAGGTACAGCCATTGGCTCCCAATAGGCCGATGATATATAAAATAATATCTTTAGCCGTTATCCCTTGCGGCAACTCTCCTTTCACGATAATCTTGATTGTTTGCGGAACCCTAAACCAATTTTTGCCAGTAGCTAAAACTATCGCTATATCTGTAGAACCTAAACCGCAGGCAAAGGCATTAAGTGCCCCGTAAGTGCAAGTATGGGAGTCGGCCCCTACTACCAAATTACCGGGAAGAACAAATCCTGCTTCCGGGATTACTTGATGGCAGACACCGCTTCCAACATCGAATAACAGAGTACCTTGTTTGCGGCTAAATCTCCTTAATTTCTGGTGAATGCTGGAAATAGACTGCCTGGGGCTGGGGGCTGAGTGGTCAATAGTTATGCAGAATTTTCGTTTATTAAAAATCCTTTTTCTGCCTAAAGAACGGAAGCTATCAATTACAAGTTCACTTGTTCCATCTTGGCTGAAACAAAAGTCTATATCACAAATAACTACTTCGCCTGCTTTAACCTTTTTGCGGCTATGTTGGCTTAGTATCTTTTCTGCTATCGTATAACCCATTGTTTAAATACCAAATATCAAAGTTTAGCGTTTAGCGAATAGCGTTTAGTTTTTCTATCCGCTATACGCTCTAAGCTATACGCTAGATTCTTTCTACCCAATCCTTTAGTCTACGTATGCCTTCTTGTATTTGGGTAAGTCCGGTAGCAAAACTTAGGCGAATATAGTCATCTCTACCGAATGCTCTTCCGGGAATAACGGCTACCTTGGCCTCTTTCAGTAAGCGGCGGGCAAAAGTAATTGAATCCAACCCTAATTTAGAAATATTACAAAAGACATAAAAGGCGCCTTCTGGTTTAAGAAAAGAAAGGTTGGCAATTTCACTTAAGGCCCGCAACATACAGTCCCGCCTTAACTGAAATTCTTTGACCATCTTCTGCATTTGGCTTTTATTAACAGAACTCAAAGCACACCAAGCAGCCCTTTGGCTAATTGAGCAAGGGCAAGATGTGGAATGACTTTGCAGGTTACCTATAGCCCTGACTATTCGCTCACAAGCGCTTGCCAAATATCCGATCCTCCATCCGGTCATGGCATAACTTTTCGATACACCATTGACTATTATGGTACGCTTATAAATCTTTTTATTTAAAGAGGCACAAGATATGTGTTTCTTTCCGTCGAAAATCAATTTTTCATATATCTCATCACTGATTACGTAAAGATTCCTCCGGATTGCCACTTCAGCGATTTCTGACAATTCTTCAGGTGAATAGACACAGCCGGTGGGATTCCCTGGGGAATTCAGGATAAGTACTTTTGTTCCTTTAGTAATGTTGTAATTTAAGGACTTTTTATCTAATTTGAAGTTATTATCTAGATCGGTCTTAATGATCCGCGCCTTAGCTTGCGCAAGAGCTACCATCTCGGGATAACTTACCCAATAAGGCGAACCGATTAAGACCTCATCCCCCCTCTCACAAAGAACCTGTAAGATGTTGTAAAGGGCGTGCTTCGCTCCCGAAGTTACTATAATCTGGGAAGGAGAAAATGGAAGGTGATTATCTTTCTCTAACTTTTCGGATATGGCTTCTTTTAATTTTAGAAATCCTGTGGAAGGCGTATATTTTGTAAACCCTTCTTTAATGGCTTCTATCGCTGCCTTCTTGATATATTCCGGAGTATCAAAATCTGGTTCGCCAGCAGCAAAATTAACCACCGCCAAACCCTGTTCCTTCATTCTTTTAGCTTTAGAGGTAATCTCCAGGGTAAGTGAAGGAGTAACTTTTTCCACCCTTCGGGCTACTTTCACAAAGAATCTCTTTCTTTTTTAAATAGCTTGCGCAATCCTCCTAAGAACTTTTTCGGCTTTAATTTCTTAGTGGGCTTTGCTTTTTCTCTGGGAAACCTCGGTTTTTCTTCAGGTTTAGTTTCTTCGACTTTTTCGGAAGGAGTTGGCTTTTGCGCAGGCTTTTCTTTTTTATCTTTGGTTGGTTTCTGCTTCGGTAACTTTTCCGTAAGTTCTAAAAGAACCATCTCTGCGCCGTCTCCGTGTCTTGCGGCAGATAAGCGAATTATGCGGCTAAAACCCGAAGATCTATTTTTAAACAGGGGGGCAATCCGCGAAAACAACTCTCCTACTGTGGCCCTGTCATTTAGTATGGTCAAGGCGCGTCGGCGAGACTTTAAGGTGTTCTGCTTACCCAATGAAATTAAATGCTCGAGCGAAGACTGAAGCCCTTTGGCCTTTGCCCTTGTGGTCTTAATCCTTTGATATTTTAAAAGGGCAATTGCCAGGTTGCGTAAAGTTGCTCGTCGGTGTCCCAGGGGTCGGCTAAGTCTCTGAGAAAATTTTCGGTGGCGCATCTAGCATCCTTTTTATTACTTTTTCTTTAACCTTTTTGCATTAATCTTCAAACCCAGCGATAAACCCATCGAAGCAAGAATGTTGTTAATCTCGGCTAAAGATTTTTTACCAAAGTTTCTGTATTTGAGCATTTCCATCTCTGTCTTTTGAACGAGCTCACCTATAGTTTTAATCTTTGCCTCTTCTAAGCAATTGGCACTTCTTACTGAAAGCTCAAGTTCAGAAATAGGTTGTCGCAATTTTTCATAAAGCTCGTGGTCTTTCTCGGTTTCTTCTATCTCTTCTTCTTCGGGTAGCCTACCATAATTTACAAATACCTCCAAATGCTTTTGCAAGATATTGGCGGCATAAAGAAGGGCATCCTTAGGAGTCATGCTTCTGTTAGTCCAAATTTCCAAAATAAGCCGGTCGTAATCAGTCATCTGTCCGACTCGGGTATTCTCCACATGAAAATTAATTTTTGTCAGTGGCGCAAATATAGAATCTACAGGAATAACCCCTATGCCGTGGGACTCCTTCTTATTTTTTTCAGCAGGAACATATCCCCGTCCTCGGCCTACCTCCATTTCTACAAAAAACTTTGTATTCTTAGAAAGTGTGGCTATGTGTAAATCGGGATTGACTATTTCTATTGTTTCGTCGCTAATTATATCTTGCGCTTTTACTTCTCCCTTTTTTTCTATTTTTATAAAAATCGTCTTGGGGCTTTTGCTGTGGCTCCTAAGGACGAGCTTCTTGATATTTAGAATAATCTCCGGAACATCTTCGGTAATTCCAGGTATAGTGGAGAACTCGTGCAATACCCCTTCAATTTTAACAGAGGTAACAGCACTGCCTTCTATAGAAGAAATAAGCACTCTTCTTAAGGAGTTCCCGACGGTAATTCCGTATCCCCGTTCAAACGGTTCGGCAATAAATTTACCATAGGAATCGCTGTATGTAGATTCATCGCATTCCAATTTCTTCGGCATTTCAAAATTTCTCCATTTAATTCCCATTTTGCCTCCCTAATTAAGTATTTGATCCTTGGCATCAAAGATGTCAAGGATAAGTTCGGACTGGCCTCACTTAGAATACAGCTCTACAATCAATTGTTCCTGAATCGGGAACTGGATGTCTTTTCTAGTAGGAAGCCTAAGAACTCTGCCTTGGAGATTTTCACGATTGATGGATAACCATTCAGGGACGGCTCTCTCCTTAGTAAGTTTAGTAATTTCCCGAATTCGCTTTACTTTTTTTGTATCATTCTTTATAGAGACAACATCATTCGACTTAACTAAATACGATGGAATATCTACGGGTTTGGAATTTACTAAGCTAAATTTATGTTTGGCTATTTGCCGAGCTTCACTACGAGAAGTGGCAAAACCTAAATTGAAGATTACGCTATCTAATCTTCTCTCTAATAATTGTAACAATACTGTTCCGGTAACTGCTCGAACCTTTTCAGCTTTTTTAAAATAAAGCCTGAATTGATGTTCGCTAATACCGTAGATTCTGCGCACTTTCTGTTTTTCCCTCAACTGTAACGCATAGTTGGAAAGTTTAGTGCGCCTTTTGCCATGTTGTCCGGGAGAATAGCTTCGCTTGGTAACAGCGCATTTATCAGTCATGCACCTTGCCCCCTTAAGGAATAGCTTTGTGCCTTCTCTTCTACATAAACGACAAACCGCACCTGTGTATCTCGCCATTATAACTTTTTATCCTTTCTTTAGCTTAAGCTGCTCCTTCATTTCTCCTCAACTTTGCGAGGTGTTTATTGCGAAGCGAGTCTCAGCAATTTTTTGGCAAATGACTTTTGAGCACTTACAGCGAACGAATGGCGAACCTCCAAGCGATAGGTTGCAAAATGAGCGAGCTGTTAAGTGCCAAAAGTCGGCAAAAAATTGCAGCGAGCGAAGCAATAACACCGAGCGAAGCCTTTATACTCTCCTGCGCTTGGGGGCTCTGCAACCATTATGCGGAATAGGGGTGACATCCCTGATTGCAGTAATAGATAAACCCGCAGCCTGTATTGCCCGAATAGCTGATTCTCTGCCTGAACCTGGCCCTTTGACGTATACCTCTACCTGTTTTACCCCCAATTCTTTTGCTTTGCGGGCAACATTTCCCGCGGCTATCTGTGCGGCAAAGGGAGTTGACTTTTTAGAACCGCTAAAACCGACTGAGCCCGCGCTCGACCAGGTAATCACAGAGCCCTTCTTATCTGTAATAGTAATTATCGTATTGTTAAAAGTTGCCTGAATATGCGCAATGCAATTTGTAACATCGCCAGCAAACTTCTTCTTAATCTTTGTTTTCTGCTTAACCATAATTTCTCCTTTAATGAGCCCACAACTTACGGAATGAAGTGACGTAAGTTGTTTGGGCGAATTAAATCCTTGGCATCAAAGATGTCAAGGATAAGTTCGGACCTATCCCGAAGAACTTCTTAAGAAGAAACTTCATCCGGGATAAGTTATGTCGCATCCTCTTAAACCAAAAGCTCCACAACTTATGTCCTCACTTAGAGCTATTGAGCCGGTTTTGCTGTTTCTGTTACTCTTGCTTTTCTCGCACCTATTGTCTTGCGAGGACCTTTGCGCGTCCGGGCATTAGTTTTAGTTCTTTGACCTCGGGTGGGCAGGCCTCTTTTGTGTCTTATTCCGTGCCAGCTACCGATTTCGATGTAACGCTTTATATTTTGCGAAACCTCTCTTCTTAGATCTCCTTCAACTTTGGCCTCTTTTTGAATCACGCCAGTCAATTTAGCAATTTCTTCTTCAGTTAAATTCTTGGCACGCGTATCAGGATTAATCCCGGCTACCTGAAGAATTCTATTTGATAACGCCCGGCCGATACCGTAGATATAAGTAAGGGCTATCTCAATCTTTTTTTCCTTTGGTATATCTATTCCCATAATCCTTGGCATAGCATCACCCTTGCCTTTGCTTATGCTTGGGGTTAGCGCAAATTACTTTGAGCACACCCTTCCTCTTTACAATTCTGCACTTTTCACAAATTCTTTTTATGGAAGACCTTACTTTCATCTTATTTATTTCGATAAATTATTCG
>CAZEQA010000036.1:9614-12124 GCA_964514265.1 uncultured Planctomycetia bacterium
TCCTTTGCTCAAGTCATAGGGCGACATCTCTATTGTTACTTTATCTCCAGGCAATATTTTAATAAAATGCATCCTCATTTTGCCAGATATATAAGCCAAGATTTTGTGACCGTTTTCTAATTCTACGCGAAAGGTGGCGTTAGGTAGAGATTCGCTAATTCTACCCACAACCTGTAAAGGTTCTTCTTTAGCCATTTATCTTAAACTCCCGGCCGGTTAACGTTTCGGGTCCGTTCTTACTAATACAAACTGTGTGCTCGAAATGTGCGGAAAGTTTATTATCCTTAGTTACCGCGGTCCACTTATCGTCTAAAACCTCTATTTCGGAACTACCTTCGTTAACCATAGGTTCGATTGCCAAGACCATTCCTGCCTTCAACATAGGTCCTGTTCCCGGTTTTCCAAAGTTGGGGATCTCGGGTTCTTCGTGTAGCTGGGAACCTATTCCGTGCCCTACAAACTTTCGGACAACAGAGAAACTGCGCGATTCGACATAGGACTGGATAGCGCTGGAGATATCCAGGAGATGGTTTCCTTCACAAGCCTGAGCAATGCCACAAGCTAAGGCCTCTTGAGTAACCTGCAAAAGCCTTTTGGCCTGAGGCGAGATCTCTCCTACTGGAACAGTCCAAGCCGCATCTCCATAATATCCGTTTAATTTTACTCCTACATCTAAGCTGATTATATCGCCCGCTTTTAGCTGCCGTTTACCGGGAATACCGTGAACGACCTCTTCATTTACCGAAGTACAAATATTACCGGGATAACCCCGATAACCTTTAAAAGCAGAAACCGCTCCCAGTCTACTTATCAGTTTTTCTGCCTCATTATTTAACTCCTCTGTCAAAATACCCGGTCGGATATATTTCTTCAACTCGCTTAAGACCCTCTCAACTACATTGCAGGCACGCCTGATTAGTTCAATCTCTTCTTCTGTCTTAATTTTTATCATTAAAATGACGCCTCAGTGGAACTTTCAAATCCTCTCGGGCAAACAAATCTATTAGTTCGGTATAGACTTTGCCCGCCTCTAAATCTCCGCAGACTTGCCTTAGCTTTCCGCTCTTTCTATAATAATCAATTAAATTGGCGGTCTGCCTTTGATAGATTGCCAGTCTTCTTTTTACGGTCTCTTCTTTGTCGTCTTCTCTTAAGATGAGCTCAACTTTACATAAATCACATATACTTTCTTTTTTTGGCTGCTTATTGATTATGTGAAAATTTGCTCCTAAATTTTTACAGACGCGTCTTCCGGAAAGCCGCCTTATACTAACTTCAGGATTTGTCTTGAAATAGATAACCAAATCAATCGATGAATTTAACCGGCTTAAAGCTGTATTTAGTTGTTCGGCCTGATTGAGTGTTCGCGGAAAGCCATCGAGGATAAAACCGCCTCCTGCATCTGGCTTCGTCAATCTATTAATTACAACTTTCACCACAATCTCATCCGGAACTAACTCTCCGCTCCTCACAAGCTCTGCCACCTTATGTCCAAGAGCTGAATTTTCACGAACCTCATCTCGTAAGATGTCTCCTGTGGAGATATGCGGAATCTTAAATTCTTTAGAAAGGATTTTTGCCTGTGTGCCTTTGCCCGCTCCGGGCGGCCCCAAAAGTATCAACTGCATGACTAGCGTCGTCCTTTTAATCTCCCCTTTTTCATAAATCCTTCGTAGTGCCTCATCAGAAGATGCGATTCCACCTGTCTCATTGTATCCAACATTACTCCTACGATAATTAACAGGCCCGTCCCCCCAAAGAAACTGGCTACCAAATAGGGAACCTTAAGCCACGCACCAATCAGTTCTGGAAAGACAGCAATTATTGCCAGAAAGATTGCCCCCGGCAATGTGATTCGGGTTAGGATAAAGTCAAAATATTGAGCAGTGGGTTTACCCGGCCTTATCCCGGGGACAAAACCTCCGTATTTGCGCATATTTTCGGCTACATCTACAGGGTTAAATGTTACTGCCGTATAAAAGTAGCTAAAAAAGATAATTAGTGTAGAATATATAATAAGATACAGGAGGCCTCCTCTGGTAAGCGAATTAGCCAGGGATTGTAGCGCCGGGATAGCCACAAGTCCAGCTAAAGTTGCAGGAAAAAGGATAAGAGATTGGGCAAAGATTATCGGGATTACTCCTGCTTGATTTACCCGCAAGGGAATATAGGTGCTCTGGCCTCCGTAAACTTTGCGTCCGATAATTCTCCGGGCATACTGGACAGGAATTCTGCGCTGACCCTGAGTAATAAGAATAACCGCAATAATTACTGCCACCATAATTGCGGCCATAAGTATTAAAATAAATGGCTGCATCTGGCCTTTCCTTAAGTAAAAACTTACTTGATATAAAGCAGAAGGCAGGCGAGAAATAATTCCCACAGTAATAATTAGAGAAATTCCATTGCCTATTCCGTATTCCTGAATCTGTTCGCCCAGCCACATAATAAAGGCACAACCTGTAGTCAATGTCAGCACTGTCAATAACCTAAAAGGCCAACCGCCAAAT
>CAZEQA010000037.1:0-3433 GCA_964514265.1 uncultured Planctomycetia bacterium
TGAGTTTTGAATCCAATGGCAAGCTAACCGAAGAAAATACAAAGGTCCACGCTGTCTTACTTGATTTAAATAAAGGGCAAAAGGTATTTTTACCTATTCCTTTAAATGGCGGAATTAGTTCTGTAGAATTAGGCGCTTTAAAAGATAAATTAGGATGGCGGGGAGAATTTCTTGTAGCCCGGCAAGATATTTCATTTGAAGAAATTACCTACGCTATTTATAAGACAGAAGCAAACAACCAGATAATCACAGAGCAGCCACTGACCAAGAGTTTACAAGATGAGTTTGACCGTATTCCTGTCCAGATTAAACAAAGATTAGACACAGTTAAATACGACCCCGATTGCATTAAGAGAGTCGCAGCCATCGGTAGCATCTTCCAGGATTATTTTGGTTACGATGGCTCCATTGAGGTTGAGCTACATAAAGGCACTTGGATGGGTGTTTTGGATAAGATATTGAATGAATACGGTCGTTTTGGTTCGATATGCAATGTCCTGGCGACCTATGGTTTTATCTTTCTGCGTTATCTGGATATACCTGCTGTGGTTATTTCTATCATAGAAAGTACAGGCCCCTGCTTCCATATGTATAATGCCTTTTGGATTAGCGGGAGATGGGTCATCTTTGACCCTTCCAAGTTTGTGTTAGCATATAGTGATGGAGTAACCGAAGCAGAAGAGGAAGGCGAAAGCAATAGTTTACTTCCTTCCCAATATCCACAGGACGAATGTGCGCCTTTGAAAATAGCATATATAGTCGGAAAAAATGGCGCTACCTTGGAAAATATTGCTATAGAGTGCTTAGGTGAGTCTGCTAGTGGAAAAGAAATTGAAGAAGTAAAGCAACAAATTTATATGGTGAATAAAAAAAGAATTGGCGGAGATCCTAATTGTAACCTGCAAGCACACCAACAAATTTTGATACCTCATTTTAACGAAGTTATTTTAAATATCCCCAGCAAGACTCAAAAGTCAGGCATCGCTTCTTTAGGAACCTTAGTGGCGTTAGTTGTAGTGGTAGGGACTGTTACTCAACAGAAAGACCTGCTGATTGCTGCTCAAGGCATCCTTGCCTTAGGGGCAGGGTTTATCTTAAGTGTTATTGTAAACAGAGCATTATGGAAGTTGATTAAAAGAGACATCAGCAGAGCAAAAGAATTAACACCATTAACCCTGCGTCAAGATTTAAAGCAACATGGCTTGCGATGGGCTGTCTTAGGGTTTGTAACCTTTGTGCTGGCAATTGTAGGTATGGGGGCATTAATTTATTTGAGCATAAGATTGGCAATGAAATCTAATCCTTCTGCTGATGATGTAAAGGTAGCCTGGCTATGCTTTGCCAGTTTATACGCTTGCCTAGGATATATTATTGGATGTGTTGCCTTCCCCTCATTATTCATAAAACTAAAGTCTACTGATTCAATTCTCGGCAGTGGGACCAGCGATAAAGACGATTCCCACACCTATTCCCTGGAAGTTCCTGTCCAAGAGCAGAAAACAGCAAAGGACACATTTGGTGAGAACTGGCTATCAGATACCTTAACAAGAGAAGTTATTGAAGCAGGAAATCTCCCTAAAGAACTCCTCAATAAATCAGACCTTACCAGAGAAAAATTACAGCAAATACTCACTGGTATTATCAGCCGTGGTCCACCTGCAGGTTCACAATTTGTATTTACTAATAGAGAAGACCTACTTAAAGATGAAGAAGGAAGAGTATGTGTTGTGGCAAATAGCGCAAACCTGCCTGAAAGTATTCTCCGCCAATTACCAATTATCTTTATCCATCCCTGGTATCTTGTATTAACCCAAGACCTTGCCCTTGAACCCCTCATCAATGACATCTGGCGTCATGAGTTTGAGGAATTAGAGACAGGCTACCATCTAGCTGCCTGCCAGGCCAGTGTTGATTACTTCCAAGCCAACCAGGATGAGTATGCCAAATTTAGGAAGGCCCAGGAGGTGTTGAGGAGTGGATACGGAGCAGAGCTAACCAAAGAATATCAAACTTTGATTGATACCAGGGTAGGGGCAGAGGAAAAGAATGCCGAATCCGTCACAGAGGACTCCGCAGAGAAAGAGCCTGATAAGGAGAGAGTGGTTATCTATAAAGAAAAGATCACCGCTATCCTATCAGAGGCAAAATTACCACCTCGTTGTATTGAACATATCATTAAAGCGATTCGTTGTTCAACTACAGTGTTTTTTATAATAATAAAAGAGTTAGAATATTATAAGGAAAGCCTCTCTTCTTTTGTCACTACTCTTAAGAAAGCAAAAATGCCAGATTTATATATCGGATATATCATCAAGCACATCATTCTTTTAGAAGGAGAGAGAAATTTAAAAGAAAGAAGTATAATGCAATTAAACGAACTTAAAATAGCCGAACAACTCCTTTCCGTTATTACCAAATTTATCAAGGCCGGCATGCTTGATTCCGATATTGACCAAATCATCAGTTTTATCTTTGGGGAAATGGCAGAAAGAGAAGTGGTTAGAAACTTAGAGGAGATAGCGGATAAGTTATTAAAGGATAAAGAAAAGAACCAGCAAGATAGGGATTTAATGGAAAAGGAGCTGAGGCAGACAAAAGGGGAGGGAAGATGGGAAAGAAGTATCGTCACAATTAAATGCACCCGAGGAACTGCCAGCGGATATGTTGTTACTAAGATAAACAAATACTACATTATTTCTAGTAGTGGTCATGTGCCTGGCGGAGAAATGTTTGGCGATAAACAGGTTAGTCTCAGGACCAATAGTGGTCAGATAATAGGAGAGGCAAAGGTCGTCCATTTCAAAGATTATTTTGCACGTAAGAATATAGACCTCGCCATATTAATGATTGAAGAGAAACAAGTACAAGATGGACCTCTCCTTCCTTTAGGTATAGCTCCTGAGATTGAAAATGGAGCGTTGGCCTGCCTGGTGAGTGGTTTCAACGGGACCGTATCTTGCGGGCATGTTCTAGATGCAGGAAGAGGAAGGGTTGTTTTATTTGGAGCCAAGTCATGTCCTGGAGATTCAGGCTCTCCATATTTTATTAGGCACAACAAAAAATATATACCCCTTGCGACGCATAGTGCGTCTGTTATAGGCGAAGGAAGAAAAGAGCAAATAGCAACAATAGGTAGGGCATTTACTTTGCGGTTAGCAGGTGATTTAGATTCGCCTTTCTACGGTTTTAGCAATATTTCAGCCGAAGCCAGCGAAGCGCTAAATATATTCTTGAAACAGTTGGTTAATCTGAGACTTGGTTTCAATTCACGGCCGGGGGCGGAGAGCAAAAGAGAGCATTTACTTAAGTACGTTACATCAACCAACGAGAATATTAGAACGAGGGATATTGACATCGCCGCAGCGGACGGTGTTGAACCCCACACCTATTCCCTGGAAGTTCCTGTCCAAGAGCAGAAAACAGCAAAGGACAC
>CAZEQA010000037.1:3533-8220 GCA_964514265.1 uncultured Planctomycetia bacterium
ACCTGCAGGTTCACAATTTGTATTTACTAATAGAGAAGACCTACTTAAAGATGAACAAGGAAGAGTATGTGTTGTGGCCAACAATGCCAGACAAAGATTAAGCACAGAGTATGCGGAAAACACCTTCTTTATCCATCCCTGGTACCTTGTATTAGCCCAAGACCCTGATCTTAAACCCCTCATCAATGATATCTGGCGTCATGAGTTTGCGGAATTAAGGACAGGCTATCATCTGGCTGCCTGCCAGGCCAGTGTTGATTACTTCCAAGCTAACCCGGCTGAATATGCCCGATTTAGCAGAGCACAAAAAAGGTTAGAGAAATTCGGATCAAGGTTAGCTCCTGAATATCAACGACTAATCAATAAATTCATGGGAAGACCTTCAAAAGATGAGCGAGTAGTATTGCTTTATATCCAAAGGCAAATTAACAATGGATTTGGCTGTATAGCTTTAGATGAAGCAGCAGAAGAAACCAAGACAAGTAAATCCTTTGTCAGAGCAATTTTTAGGAGATTAGGTTATAAGACAAAACAAAATGCAGTTGTGGGAAAAGATAGTATGAAGGAAGCAGCGCTAGGATTAAACCCAAACTTAGCAAGGCGCATTTCACGGATATTAAGTGGAAGAGAGGTACTTCCTCGGATTATTCCTCGAAGTAAATCCCAAAAGTCCACCCTTATAAAATTATTCTTGGTAATTGGGATTGCGGTTATAGCTATTGTTGCAGCCGGCCTGATTGCTGCTATTAGGCGAGGAGATGTTCATTGCTTAAAGGGTGGGACAAACCACATTATTCTTGGATCTCTGGTTGCCTTAGTTGATTGTCAAGTTCTACCGAAAAGCAGACTCTCAAGTAAAGAAATAGGTATCATTGTTAAGAATTTAGGTATAGATAGACAATATTTAAAAGAGCACTTTACCGATCAGGAATGTTTAGTGATAGGTAAAGTCTTAGAAAATATCTTAAATCAGGCAGGAATTTCCACCCCCGAAGCGATTAGCGAACTTAAAGCCCTCCTGCAAGAGCCCCAAATCCAGACAGCCTTAGGGCCGGAAGGTCCCTGGAACCAAGAGCGCCCGCTCGTCTTTAAGCTTCTAGAGAATATCTCAAATCTGGAAGGAGGTTGCATCCCCGAAACGATTAGTAATCTTAACTCGATATTAAAAGATGACCATTTAGTTAAGATAAAGGAAGACCAGCCTACACTTAATCAATTCATCCAAGCTGAGATTAACAAATACCTCTCTGCAGACTTAAGAGATTACCTTAAGAGTAAATTAGCACTGAAAGAATACAATGCTTTAGAAATGGATAAGACGTTAGCTCTCTTTAGATCGGGTATTATCTTAGGTCTGTTTCCCGAACAGGTTAAAGCCCATCTCCCAGCTATATTAGAGAGACTAATCAGCAAAAAAGGAAGAGTTGATATTCTGGTGCATCCTTTGACTGTATGCTTAAGTCTATCCGATATCAATATCGACCAGCTTATAGCCAGAGAGAAAGATTTAACCAGAGCTTATCCTGTAGTATCAGAAGAAGGTTTGCCTAAATTGTCCAGTTTGCACTTAGTCTGGCCAAAGGCAGACTTAAGCCAGCTTGACTATGCCGGAAGAAACCTACGAATCTTGAGAGCAAAAACAGGCCTTAATCTCAAATTAATGCTTACTCAAGAAGAACCAAGTAGCTTTAATTTTGAGCCTTGGGTCTATTCCCAGTTAAGGGCCCAGAGCCATAGGCGCTACAGTGGCATTATCCCTAGTATATATCAGCCAAAGAGAGCAAGAAAGGGCATATATTTGTTTAAGATTCCTGTTGCTTATATAGACAGCCTAATAGACCTAAGTCATGAAGACTTGTTTAAAACCGCTGATGGCCATTATATCGGTTTTGCCTATCAAGCTAAAAAAGGCTATTTTGACTATTGTCAGAAGATAAGCAGTGCCGAGAGCATAAACTGGTTTAAGAGCTTGGCTATTCTAGCTAAGGACTTTAACATCTACCACAGCGAGCTACTCTCTTTATTTCACGACCTCTGGGTAAATCGCCATTATGACCTCAATCATGTACCTGCTGGCTCTATTGATGATATAGATACTAACTTAGAATATCCTAACCTGAGAAGACAAGGTACAATAGCTGATTTGGCCTTCGGGCATTTAGGTAAAACCTATTTTAGGTCCATAAGAGACCAGTTGTTTGGTCTAATTCTACTTATATCACAAAGACGGCAAGAACAAGGCATCCGGGTCAGAACTCTAGCTAATACTATCCGCCGGGGCCTGAGCCGATATTGTCAGATTCATTTAGCTAAGGTGCCCACAATGCTTCAAAAAATAGACTATACTTACTATGCTGAATATATTTTATATGGTCTAAAGCACAAAACTGACACTGGGCGTGGCCCTATAGATCTTGGCAGTCGCAGTAGTTCTTTATCAATTCATGGTTTGGTAGACTTAGTTGACTTTGTAGCCCTGTGTATGTGGGCTGGCAAAAACGAACTGCAAGCAGGACAGGCAGTTACGCGGAACCATTCCCAAAGAGCCAAGAAACCAGGATTCACCCTTATAAAATTGCTCCTTGCACTTGGGGTTGCGGGCATTGCTACATCAGCACCCTCACTGCGTGAAGACTTTATTAGACAAATGTTGATTAATGGTCAAGTCCTCTTGTTCGGAGCGATAGGATTCCTGATAGGTGCCCTTGTGGCCGTCATTTTACAGAACCTGGCTAAGAGGGATGAGGATATGGCTACGCTAATCAGAACCTTAACCACACGTAGCGATACGAAACAGAATAGCTTCAGATGGGAGGTCCTTGGACTTCTCAGCAACTTATTTGCGTTTTTAGGTGTGATAGTAGCATCTTGTCTCATTATTAAAGTGGTCAGAGGGACTGATTTTGCTCCTGAAGATGCGAAGATAATCTTATTACTGTTTTTCACTGTCTATAGCTTAATGGGATACATATTTGGCTATGCTGCCGGTCCCACATTGGTTAACTTATTGAAGAGGCATTTCTCCGAACCCCAACAACAACCAGAAGATGACTTAGATAATTTCCCGCCTAATTTCTCCACCAAAATAAAAACCCACAAACCAGGCATTGCCTCTGTAGGAGCATTAGCGGCGTTGGCGACTGCTGTGAGCGTAGGGATAGACGCTGTATCTGGAAATAATACACAGCCAACGAACAATCAAGCAATACTTTTGGGGTTTGTAGCGATAATCTTGGCTGTATGGACGATAATACAACATAATTTAGGGCAAATAGCGCCTTTGGCTTATCATTTCTCCTCCAATAATTCTTGGTCCGGAAATAATGGATTAGAGTCCCAGGACAATGAATACACGAGGCGACTGGCAGAGATAATCGAAGTTTGCCAGGCCTTATATGGTCCCCTGGACCAAGTTAAGCACATATTGAAGGAGGAATTTAGAAGACAGCGAGCGGAAGTAGATTTTGAAGGCATACCTGAGTTACTTAACTTGACTGCTGCTATGGCGGCAAGGCTTATAGTTATAAGCCAGTGTGCGAATGTGCTTGTTCAGAGAGGAAAAAGCTTAAGAGACATTTCTATTTCCAATATAGAGGATAATGACGAAACCCATTTTCTTACAAGAGCGTTGGATGGATTTGGAAACCCATTTATGGTAGATATAAACGACATCTCTGTGCTTGGAGGCCTTCTAACTATCTCCCAGACGATTACGGGAAATAGCCTGTCTTTACCCTCTGAAACTGTGAAGCAGCTAAGCTCTCAAGTAGAAATTATGTATGAGGCTTTAGGTGATTTCTCTACTGCCCAAGTAGGACAGTGGTTTGAACTTGAAGCATTTAAATCAAGGTTACCACCCGATGAATTAATTAGTAAAATCATTGAACAGACTATACCGGCACGATTGCGAGGAGAAGAGGCTCCCAAGCCCCAAACAACAAGGATTGCCGCAGTTGCAGAGGCTAAAAGTTTTAAAGAGGTGATGGAACATATTAGCAAATTTGAGGACAAGGATTTTGCCTCGGTTGGTGCCCGAGAGAAGGCTGTGAATTTAGATAACCTGTTCCAGGTTATTAGGACTAAACATAACTTATTTAACTCAAAGTCTTGCTTAGAAAATCTCCAATCAGTGCTCGAATCTATGATGGGCCTGGTTGAGTTTCAAGAGCGTGCGGAGCTCAATGCTGAACTGGAGGGTTTACTGGCCTTTCTATGGATTCTCATCCCAGGTAGAATGGCTGAGATTAATGAAACTCTATGGGAGAACCTCACCTTTAAACATCTATTCCAATTGATTTCTGACTTCAGAGATTCTGTTACCCAAGTTAAGCCTGTTCGCCATATAGAAGAAGGGGATGTTTTTGAATTAACCGCAGGCGAGTATATCTATCAGATTATTTCTTCTTATAATGAAAAGAGTAAGAAGGATATCCTTGAAGTATCAAGAAAGCGCAAAGATAATGAACAAAAGGATGCTCCATACTGTCCAAGCAAAAAATTTGTTGGTGGTCCCCTTGTTGTTTCCCGTGCCCGCACTTATCTGTGGATTCGGTCCGGCCTATGGTCAGAATCAGCCGAGAACCATAAATCAGGATTTACCCTTAGGGAATTAATTCTGGCACTTGCGATTATAGCAACAGGCATTGTTGCTGGAGACAATTTCGCCGGTGGTTTGGTTAGTGGGAAC